>JBJTQD010000954.1:0-19082 GCA_046075445.1 Planctomycetota bacterium | reverse complement strand
CTGATTCGGACCGGCTGCTGAGCCCTTTGTGACACAGCAGCCACCGGCTCTCAGGAAAACTTAACTTCCCGACGCGGCTCCCCTTCAAACGGGAGCCGCGTTTTTTTGTAGACACGTTTAGCATAGCCCTTTCTTGAACACTTTCCCTAGGTCCGGAATTGGCTACCGCTTCGGATTGAACTTAGACCAAACGAAGTCACAACGGTTCCTCGCCAGCACATCTTTCTGCCTTCATTCGCTGCTTTGGATGTGACGAGACTTTGCCGTCTCATTCGACAAAGTGGGCTTCAGCAGTTCCCACGGCCACGCTTTAATGCCTCAAGGCGACAATGCCTCAAGGCGACTGCAAAAATGCAGCTTACTTAAAGAAGAGCAACGAGTTCGGCCTAGTTGACTTGAAGATTCAAGCCCGAGGTCTGCCTGGTTTCTATCCAATCGACTTCCGCGCAAGAAAACAACCAGCCGCATCGAAGCATCCCGACAATTCAAAGATGACTTTTTCGAAAAAAATAATCTGAGGCGTCACACTCCTTCATCCGATTCTTTCCACCTTTTCGTACTGATCATTGTGCGACTTGGCACAGTCACCAGCCTCTAAGGAAATCGATCTGAAAGGAAAGAAGAAATGCTGCGAAGAATCATTGCTGTTCTGACTCTCGGCGGATTTTGCTGTACTCTGGCTGCTTGCACCGACACTTCGCCTGTTAAGAAAGATGCTTCAAGCAATCCGGTGGGGGCCGCGAAGAAAAGCGGCGGCGAGTTTTCCGGTAAGCAAATCGAGTAAGCAATCGACCGGCACTTTGCGATGCGAGCCGATTCGCTCAATCACATTCCCCAAGATTGACTCGCTAAACTGGTGGGAAGATAGGAAATAAACTACTTGCGGGAGGCTCTCAAAAACTCCCATTCTTTGGAGAATTTCTGCCGCTTATTGAAAACTGCCCGATCCGCGGCTAGGATCTGAACGTATTGAACTCTGTGCTAGCCAGCATAGTTGTCATTTTTATTTGGGACTCCCTTCGAGAGGAAAGGAAACATGTTGCGACGAATCATTGCCTGCCTGTTGTTGGGCGCTTTTTGCTGCACTCTAGCTGCTTGCAGCAGCAAGGCTGCTCCTCCTGAAACCAAGGACACCTCCAGCAATCCGGTTGACGCCGCGAAGAAGACTGGCAAGGACCCGGTTGGTGCAGGTTTGGCTGAGTAGTTCGACTTTGGGCGAACGAGCCTCAGTGGCTCGGGGTATTACCTTGCTTTCTTGCAATTGGGGTTTTCCAATTGCAAAAAGGCCAGCGATGATGCCTTGAGCAAAAATTCAAGCTGACAAATTTCCACGAATTCTGTTGGCTTGAGGATAACTTGAATCCTGAAACAGGACGGTACCCTCGGGCATCGTCCTTTTTTATTTTTACAGGTCGTCTCATCCGCCGGGTCGTCTCCTCAGCCAAATCGGCAACTTCGCGAGGATTCTCGCTCCTTCGCTCAGGCGCAAGACCAGATTCCAAAGACTAATCGCGAATGACCGGCCGGAACGTTCTCTGCGAATTGGGCACGAGAAGTTCTCAAACTTTACCGCCATTAGGCGTCCGTTTGTGGGACTCGCAAGGCAACTGGGTTTGATGCCGGGAGAATCTTTACTTCTCGCTCGGTTTGGGCGGATTGAATTCGAGCGGCCCACCGAGCTTTTCACTCAAATCGATCCCGGCGTGCTGTAGCACCGGAAAGATCTTCGCTCGCAAAACGTCCTTGTTCTTTTCAAAAAGCCCCAACGGCGAGTCGTCGGACAAATAGGTCGCATCAGCCCCACGCAAAAGCGCCAAGCGCGTTGGCTGATTGGCTTGACGGGTCAGCAGAAAGACCAAATCCGTCGCTTGGTCGATAAAGCAAAGGCTAAATTCTCCGCTTGGATACACTTCCAGATTCAGAAGGCTTCCTTCGGAATTCATATCCCTGAGGTTGAGTTTGAAGTACTCTGGTTTGACTTCTTGATTCGGTTGGGGCTGGTTCTCCGCGTGCATTTCCAGTTCACCGAATGCGTGCTGAATATCAAACGCACGATTTAGCGACTTTGGTCGATTCATCGCCTGATTGCGACGGTTGATGTAATGCGACTGGGCATAGGGCGAGCCCTCAACTAACTTGCTGACGACATCCTCAAACAGCACGTGCGGATAGTCGGTGCTTGCGAGGTCATAGCCGTCTCCTAATGCCAGCCACGATTTGGGCAGGTTCGTCGCATCGTATTGCTTCTGGACCTCCTCGGCTAACTGAGCAACCGACTTTCCTCCGAACCGTTGTTTCCAAGATTCGCGGTCCAGCCCCAAGCTCGTTCCATCCGCGGTTAGCTTGACTAACCGGGAGAGTTCGACCCTGCCGCGAAAATACAGAGCGTCTTCTTTGAGCGCCCGATTCCCCGAAAACTCGGGAATGGCCGACTCTGTTCGGGGAGGCTGAGCCACCTCGGCCCACGATTTCCATGTTTCAAGTTCAGTGCCTAAGTCCTTGCCCGCGACGATTCGGAGTTGGCCTAGCACTAAATCCTTTTCCTCAGGAGTGCGGCAATCGGCCAGCAAGCGAACAAGAAACCGCGGGTTGCTATCCAGCTTCTGCGAGGTCATCAATTCGGCAGTCGCTTTTTCGTCCGCTGAAGCTTTCGTTTCGAACACCTTCTTGAGCCGCGCTCTGATCTCTGCGTTCAACGTTGTATCACGCAAACCCCTGGCAATCGGCAGTGACCAATTCGCAAATTCACTCTCCAACCGCTCGGTCGCCTTGGCCCGAGTCTCATAATCCTCTGCTTCGAGATCTTTAAAAACCGCCAGGAATTCAGCTTGCCGCGCAGCCCCATAAGCAAGGTCGTTGAGAACCTGAGCTTGCAGTTTTTCGGTCAAGTCGACGGCCGGGGTTCCGATCCCCAGCTTCTTGAGCAACGGAAAAAACTTTTCGCTGAGGATTTCGGACCGCTCAAACCAGAGGTCATTGAAGGATTCCGCCTGAAAAGACTCGCTAAATTCCGGCGTCGCCATTTGCAACAAAACGGCGCCCGATTCCACCTGCCGCAGACGCATTACTGTCCCGGTCGCCGGTTCGATAACCATCAATTGCAATTCGTCTTCGTTGTTCTCGAGGTGAACCTGTCGGTGCGGCGCCTGTTTTTCAGCCAGATGCAGGTAATTGCCAATGGCGCGATCGCGGGCGGGCATGGGGAATGAGGAGCCGCAACCGAAGACCCCGGACAATTTGTTACCGCGGAAACTGTGCCGCCACATGTTTCCACCGGAACTGCTTCCGCCACCGCCGCCGCTAACCCGCATCAGCGCGCTGAATAAAGCTTGGCCTCCCGCCTGGTCGGGGAATTTCGTTCGCAATTCGCCGCCGCTGAATTCCAGAGAAACCGCTTCGGAGAATTCCTTAGCCACTTCTTCCAGCGGCCCTTGAGGTTCCGCTTTCGGCTGCACTGATTTCGGCTGCGCGGCCTCCTCTTGCTGAGCGGCTGGGGGCTGCTGCCAGGCAGCGTCCGCTCGAGCGGCTCCACCGCCCATTCCGAGGGCAAACCAAGCCGCAGCAGTAATCGACAGATTTTCACTTGTTCGAAGTCGATTCAGCATTCTGTTTCACCCCTATCGCTCGACGATCCGAATCGAGCTTTTTGTTCGACTTTTCTCTAGCCCCTTTCGCGGGGCCCTACCCTCCTAATGTCGCGAGGTCCATTCTAATCGGGAATACTTCTCGGTGGCCAATCGGAAGGTCGTCAATTCCGGCCAAGTTGCCGTTTCGTTCCCAGCCTCCCAGACATCCCGCAGCGCTCGGATGATCTCTTCCCGGGTAGCCTCAATATTGGTTACGAATTCCAGATGCGATCTTTGCTGGCGGTAATCAGGCTGCCTTTGCGGAGTTCCCAGACAAGTTCCAAGCATGGACAGGGAAAAATCATAAAGAATTGTCCCGTGGTAAAGCAAAAAGTTCCGGCGACATCGCAAACTGTTGCCGCTGAACTTTTTTGCTCCGAGAGTCAGATCGCAAATCCCTTGAATCGAGCAATCGATCCCCAAACTCTGAATCGCGCGTCGCTGGTTCTCCATCACAGATTGATGAGCGCGATCGAGCAATCGCAATTCAGGGCGTCGTGCATACGAGAGGAGCACCGCGTACATCAAACACCCGGGGCCTGTCACAATCGTCGCACCACCGCTGACTCGGCGCAGCACCGGAACTTCCAGTTGCTGACAAGCCTTCACGTTGACTTCTTGCTCAAGCAGCGAACTGCGCCCCAAAACAACGAACGGTTGCTTCGGCTCCCAGACCCGCAGCAACTCACTCGACGGGTCGTCTTCTGACAACTCGGCTTCTTCCAACAGCGCTTCGTCGAGCGCCAAGTTTGCGGCGGGATCAGCAAGAGTCAGTTCAAGGTAGCGCATCGACTGTGAATCTGTAACGGTTAGGAAGAAACCTGTCGCAAGTTACGGCTCTGCAGGCGTTAAGGCGCATTACCCAGATTGCCAAGCTATCTTCGGCAAACGGGGTAAGCTGGATACGAGTTGTTTCCGTAGTCCATGTCAGACAGGGGGTTACAACTCCTAACCGGAAAATCCGTTTGAAAACTCTCCGCGGATCCGCCAAACTCGACACAATCTTACCGGATCGTACCCTGCAAAAGTGGAACCCGCTCCGGATGCAGCATAAGATTGAATTGACGCTTTTTCTTGGGGCGAACCGCCTCTAACAGTTGGAGTTTTTCAATGTCTTGCGTGTCTCGATTGCCAGTTGCTCGATTTGCGTTCCCTGTATTCACAATGATCGCATTTCTTCAAATGTTCTCCTCCGAACTGTCGGCCCAGACCGGATGCCAACTCGTACCGCAAACAGTTCTCGAACCCCAGACGGTGACCAGCTATCGCTGGGAATTACAAACCGAATACGAGACCCGTCAAGTCACCGTTGCCAAGCCAATCACAGTGACCGAGACACGTGAGCGTCGCAGCACGGTCTTAAAGCCGGTGCAGAAGAATCGCATTCTCGAAGAGCAGTACGAGGTGCTCAAGCCAATCACTGAAACGAGCTATCGCGAACAAGAGGTTCAGGAAACGGTTTATGAAACCTCAATGGAAATGCAGACGCAGCAGTCTGTGATTGAAAAACCGGTCGTCGAAACCCAGTACCGCGACGAGCAAGTCATCGTCCGCAAACCTGTAACGCAGACGATGCTTCAAACCGAAAATGTGACCGCTTACCGGCCGCAGACGGTTGCCCAAACGGTCTACACTCCGACGAACATTGTCGTACCTCTAGCAGTCCGCCAACCGCTGTTCAACAATCGGCTGCAATGGCTCCCCGGCGGCTACTACTACGATCCGCTAACGGGAATTCCCTCTTGGCAGCGCACTGGTTTCCACTGGGTGCCGAATCAGCCTGTCGTTCAGTCCGTTGTCCAACCTGCTTTGGTGCCAACCCAACAACTTGAGACGGCTTACGTTCCTGAGATTGTTCAGACGCAGAAGCCGGTCACGGTCACCTCTTGGCAGGACACCGTTGAAACTCGCCGCGTGCCTTACGAAGTTCAGCGAATCGAGCGGGTCATCGAGAGCCGCCAGGTACCGGTAGAAGTTCGTAAGCCCGTGATCCGAACCAAAGTTGAAAAAGTTCCAGTCGAAACCGTCCGCTACGAAAAGCAGACGATGGTCCGTCGGGTTCCTTTCGTTGAAACGACTTACGAAAAGGTCGAGCAGGTCGAGCCTTATCAAGTGCAAGTCCAGAAATGGGTGAATGAAACTTCCAGCATCCAAGTACCCAAGCAGGTTTGGAAACGCGTCGAATCGCAAAGTATCCAGATGGTTCCGCGGACGGTGATGCACAGCGTCCCGGTCGATGCCTTCGGAAATCTGCTGTACACCGTTCCGCCAACCGTGGTCGTGAATGCGCCTGCCCAGCCCGTTTCGGTAGCCAATCAGTCGACGGTCGTCGCCAACTCGGCCCCGGCAACTTCCAATGCAAGCGGTGGACTTTCCGGTAACCTTTCCACCGAACTTCGGCTCCCCGGGAACTCTGTCTTGCAGGGAAACTCAACAACGGTTGCCAAACCGACGGTTGAAACGACAACGCGAAACCCGGGCGAGGTAAACGGCCAATGGCAAGACTTGCGTCGCCCCTCCTCGCTCGATGGCAGCGCGATTCCAAACAACGCGGTCCTGAAAAAGTCGTTGATCATTGATGAGCCGACCGCGGTCAACGTTCCCGCAACGGAAACGAAGCAAGGCGAATCAGTGCTCGAGCCAATCATCAAGCAACCGGCGACTCCTGACGGTGAGCAGCCCAAGCCAGCAGACCAAGTTCCGTCCCTGCAGTCTCCGCCAGCTGGCGAGAGTTCCAAGACGAAGAGCGAAGAGCCTGCCAAGCCAACACAGGATCCGGCTCTCAACGGTTCTCAGACCTAGTCAATGCACGGTTCTCTGTACTCATGTCACCGCCCCGGTTGAAGGGCAGTCTGCTTATGATTAGTCCGCAGGCGTGACTTTGTTGCTAACGGTGACAGGTTGCTAACGGTGACAGCCTGACTGTAATTCACGCTTCCTACTGAATCACGCTGAGTGATTGACTTCCTCAGCAGTTCAATCACGGCCGGTTCCCTTGCGGTCATCATGTCGCCAAACCAGCCAGCAGCCAAACCCCAGTGGCAGCAGGCCAAACGCGATCATTCCTAAAATTACTGGCCACCAACTTCCTCCAGCGCCCCGGAAAAGCGGAATGAAGTTGTGCACGATGTTGATCGTCCCGAGAACGACGAAAAAACTGGCGGAGAGGTAGAGGGCAGCCGTATTCACTCGACTTTCGGCCCCTTTTGTTTTTTCAGTCACGGCTGGCTCTCGTTCTGGTTCGCTTTTTCAACCATCAATCCAGAATACAAACCTGTTAATGACCCGAAAATGACCCAGCCGGCAACTTGGAACGCCGCACCAATCGTCGACCACACCAAACCGCTGAGCAACAAAAAGAGCGTGCCCACCAGAAACAGGAGGAAAGCGGCGAGCGAACCAGGCAAATACTTCAGCCAATCGACATCTTCGAAACTCAACAGCTTGAAAACTTTTGAGTCGAAGACCCCGAAAGGAGAATCGCTGCGGCAAACACCAATCGCGAACAATGGCGCGAGCAAGGCGACTGACATCGCGGTCAAAATAGGCAGCGGGGTGATGCTGCCGGTCAGCAACGCAACGAGAATTCCTAAAACCAAACCGGGCAGGGCAGCCAGAGCGAATGCAAAAGAAACAAAGCCCACCGCAGGCGCCCAGTCGTTGAAGTTGTAGCCGGTCCAGTCCGAAAGCTTGGGCTGCTTTCTCCCCCCGAGGTGAAACAACAACGCCGAGACAACAACTGTCAGCACCATTCCAATGAGGAAAGCTAACACTCCCGGTACTCCCAAGAGCACCGAATAGATGATCGCTCCCAGCCTCTTCTCGCCGGCTGTTACCAGCCACTGCGAGACGGTGTCAAAACAGTAATAGCCGAATCCCAAAGTGAGCGCTGCAATCCCAAAACAGATCCACAACCAAGTGTCTTGGACCATTGTGGACATCCAGCTCATGATTCCTTGCCCGGGCGCGGTCAATTCTTCAAGGCTGATCTCTAGTTTGGTCCCAGTTGAATCGTCAACCGCGGGTTCTGGTTGAGCCGGCCGCTGTTGCCAGTACGGGGGAAACTTTCCCGCCGCAGCATTTCCCCTCGTGGCATTGCCCGCCGTAGCACCGCCTGCCGCAGCGTTACCAGCCGGTTTGCTTTCGGTCCCCGAGCTTGGGGCTTTTTTCTCTGCCGCGTCAGCTTTTGCCGAAGCGGCACTTGGTTGCTGCCACCGTTCGGTTCGAGTTGGGGCTGGCTTGGTTTCTGAATTCGGCCTAGGCGACTCAGGCTGGGCTTTCACCGAAGCAGTTCCAGCAGGTCGCGTTCCGCTTTGGCCAGCAGCTGGCTGTAGGGGCGCTAACAGGTCTTCTTTTTCCGGCTCCAGACCGAAATGACTTGGGACTTCAACTTTCGGACGTTCGACCGGCTCGCTCAAACGGTACTCGTCTTCAGTGTCGGGCTCTGACTTTCCGCCCGCGGGCTCGACCGTCAAGACATAGCTGTCAGCTTGCATTTTTTGAAATGCGGAACTGGATGAACGACGCGGAGCCGCTTGCTCTGCCAGAATCTCCGAGTAGCACTCGGGACACTTTACCTTGGTCCCCAATTGGCTTGGCTGGATATAAACCAGCGAGTCGCAGATGCGACAGCGCACACTTGCCAGTTCACCCGAGGGATTTTCGCTTTCCAATCCCTCGATCCGCAGCGGCTGGTCAGGGTCATCCTCAATACTCCCGCTGGAGTGCAAGCTAGGATCGAGCTTTGGCATTTCGCCAAGGTCTAATTCGGAGTTGGCAGATGGTGCAGGATCATCAAAGGGGAGTGGCGCGAGTTCTGATTCCGCTTTCGGGTCATTCGCAGTCGCAATTGGCGGACTCGCAGCGCGAGGCTCTTCGCCCGCCGAGTGTTTCACAGGTTTATCGCTGGACCGCTCACTCGCCGAAGAATTCTTAGCCCCGTTTCCCTGAACACCGAAATCGAAAAGCTGCTTCGATTCTCCTTCCAGCGGCTGGAGAGCTAAATCTTCAGCTGCCGCGAACGGGTCGACCGGTTCGGGGAACTCCAAAGGTTCCTCGGCTTTCAGGCTCTCTTGGGCGCCGTTCGCCTGCCCCCAACTCGGCGCTCCTGCGTCATCGAACAAGTCGTCAAACGGACTCAGTGGAGTTTTTTCTCCGGGGCTTCTCCTCTCATCCGGCAGGCGCTCACCACACTCGGGGCAAGTTGACACGGACAGCGGCTGGGGCAATGGCTTGCGACAATGCGGGCAGACATCTAGCTCGGGCTGTGGACTGTCAGAGCTCATAGGATGGTCCCCCGGGGGCTAGGGCAAAACCTCGAAATGGCAGAGTGTTAGCGAATCATACTTTACCGACTCAATTGTTCGGCGCCCGTATATTGTAATGGAATTCCTCGATCGCGTATGTTGGAACGGATTGGTTCCTGCGGTTTATTGAGGCAGTGAGACACACTTGGAAGCCGGACAGGTTGCCGGAACTCTTGCCACCAAAATCAATTCTCGCCCTCTGAGCTTCGAGCTCTCTCAACTTCGGAATTCGCATGAAACTTCTCCGCGTCGCCTCTGCCGCACTCAACCAGACTCCGCTTGCCTGGGAGGCGAATTTCCGCAACATCCAAGTTGCGATTGAGCAAGCACGAAAAGCGGAGGCCTCGGTGCTTTGCCTGCCAGAGCTCTGCCTGACTGGTTATGGTTGCGAGGATGCTTTCCACAGTCCTGGGGTGCTTGAGACCGCCTTGGAGATGCTCGCTCGCGTCGTGCCGCTGACCGAGGGGATGGCGGTCTCGGTTGGCTTGCCGCTGATGTACGGCGGCGCCGTTTTTAACGCCGCCTGCTTGATTGTCAACGGCCAAATTGCCGGCTTCGTCGCCAAGCAACATTTGGCTGGAGATGGAATTCACTATGAACCGCGATGGTTCAAACCTTGGCCAGAGGGAATCCATGGCGTCCTGGAAGTCGAGGGTGAGTCGCTCCCCATCGGCGATATCTTTTTCGATGTCGGTGGCATCAAGATTGGCTTTGAAATCTGTGAGGACGCCTGGGTCGGAACGCGTCCCGGTGCGAGTCTCGCGGCTCGGGGAGTCGATTTAATCCTCAATCCAAGTGCGAGCCACTTCGCGTTTGAGAAACATGCCGTCAGACGCCGCTTCGTGCTCGAAGGGAGTCGCGCGTTTAATGTCACCTACGTTTATTCCAATTTGCTCGGCAACGAGTCGGGTCGGGCGATTTACGATGGCGACGTGCTGATCGCAGCAGCAGGCAATCTGCTCGCGTCAGGTCCCCGGATGAGTTTCCAGCCTGTCGTGCTCACGATCGCCACTTCCGACATCAACGCAACCCGCATGAACCGCGCGCGAACCGGCAGCTTTGCTCCCGAGGTCGACGGAGATGAAAGCGATGTCGTCCGCGTCCCCTTTTCGTGGCCGCGCTGCCAGCCCAGCCACTCGCCTCCGACGACCCCGAGTTGGGAGACCAGCTCCGAGCTGAAATTCGAGGAGTTCGCTCGAGCAGTGAGCCTTGGCTTGTTTGATTACCTTCGCAAGAGCCGCTCCCAGGGCTTTGTCGTTTCACTCAGCGGCGGCGTCGACTCGGCTGCTGTTTCGGTGCTAGTGGCACTCGCTTGTGAGCTGGGAAGTAGGGAATTGGGGCTGGCACGCTTCTGGGAGACCTCCGGAGTGAAGGGTACCGCGCCCAAAGACTTAGCCGAATGCTGCCGCCGTTTTCTGACGACCGTCTACCAAAGCACCCGCAACAGTTCGACGACAACCTCCAGCGCCGCGCGGGCGGTTGCCGAAGCGATTCATGCAACCCACTATGAGGTCGATGTCGATGCTCTGGTTGAAAGTTACAAGAGCCTGATTTCCGGAGCCTTGGGCAGGCCGCTCACTTGGGAGCAGGACGATATCGCGCTGCAGAATATCCAAGCCCGCGTGCGTGCTCCGGGCGTCTGGATGCTCACGAATTTGAAAGGCGCTCTGCTGCTTGCCACAAGCAATCGCAGCGAGGCGGCCGTAGGCTATTCCACAATGGATGGCGATACGGCAGGTGGCCTGAGCCCCATTGCGGGCATAGACAAAGCCTTTCTGCGCCGCTGGTTGCGGTGGATGGAATTGATTGGCCTCAATGGTTGCCAGCCGATTCCGGCTTTGCGGCTGGTCAATCAGCAACAACCAACTGCCGAGCTTCGTCCGCCGGGAGAACACCAGACGGATGAACGCGACTTGATGCCTTACGAAGTTCTCGACCGGATTGAGCGCTTGGCGATTCGCGACAAGCTGATGCCGCTGGAAGTGTATCAACACCTGCGGATTGAATACCCTCAAAACGAAGTGAGCGAGCTAGTTGGCTGGATTGCCAAATTCTTCCGGCTGTTTTGTCGCAACCAATGGAAGCGCGAACGCTATGCCCCTTCCTTTCATTTGGATGATGCCAATCTGGACCCCAAAACCTGGTGCCGCTTTCCAATCCTCTCCGGGGGATACGAATACGAATTACAAAAGCTCGATGCGGAAGTGCTTCAGGCGACGAAGCCTGGGGGAAGAAGGTGAACCACTAATCGGTACTAATCAGTTGGAAAACGAAAGAGAGTGAACCACTGACAAGCACTAATTAGAGAAGGATTGAGAGTAAAAGCCCCGGGAGAGCGTGTTTTTCAAGGCACAAGAACGAGAAGACAAGAGATTGGATCTAAGGTAGATGGCCATCGTCTTCAAAGGACTTTGAGTTTTACTTCCCCTCTTCTGGTGCGTTTGGCTTAATCGCACTATCCAAGACTGAAAAGCTCAGCAGCGCCATGGCGGTACCGTAGCAGCGGCCCAGTTCGTGAGAGTCGACGAAGCAGCCATCCAATTCGGGCAGGCGAAGCATGATTTCCCGCTGCTTCTCGGCCAGCTTTTGACGAACGTCTGCCGCAGCAATTTGCGCGATCATTTCTGCTCGCGCGTGCATGTCGTACCAGAAGAAGAATCCACCATAGGCCATCGTCGAGGTATGGTTGTCATACTTGTACGCCACATCGAGATACTGCTGTCCCTCCAGCGAAATCTCCGCCGCCCGCTGCAGTTGGCTTTGATCGATTCGCCGCCAAGACCAGAGTGCTAATTCACCGATCGCCATTCGTCCCGCGCTGGGCGCCGTATCCGGTGCGTCGCCGCCTTGGGGTTGCGTTCGCCTTCGGCGGGAAGAATTGTAAGGATAAGCGCCGTTGTCAAACCGATCTTTCTGCAGTGCAGCCAAGCCTGCTTCGAGCTTTTCGCTATCGAGTTTTGCTCCCGCTTCCTTGGCCGCATGAAGTGCCGTGAGTGCCGTCGCCGTGACAAAGGGGTTAGCGTACTCGTGAGCCCAGCCACCACTCTTGAGCTGGATCGATTCCAATTTTGCAGTCGCTGATTGGAGTTGCAGATCGACGGCACCTGCCTCAGGTGAAAACGCGGCTCGCTTCAGAGCGGCAAGGAACCTCGCTCGATAAGCGTAGGCCCACAAGATCTCATCCGAGTCGTTGGGGTTGAGGTTTGCTTCTTCGCAGACAAAGTCGGCCGCGCGAATGATGGCCGCATCCAGTTCTGCCTTGGCTTCGGCAGGTAGTCTTTCGCGGGCTTCCAGCAAAGCCATACCGCACAGTGAAGTGATCGCAACGTGCACATTGGGCAGGCTGTCGTAGCCGCCGAAATCGTAATCCGAGTCGACGATTGCCCCGTCTTTTCGCTGCATCTGCAGCAGAAAGCGGGTTCCCCGTTCCCAGAGTTCGGCTTCGGCATAAGTCCCGGGAGGGGCTGCGCTGCCAACCGATTTGAGTCCCGCTTGCCAAGCCGCTTCGGGCAATCGGCAGTAGGGTTCAAATCCGCGAGCGAAAGGGCCGATCCCCTGAGCCTCCGCGGCAGCTTTCCAAGCGAGTGGCGAATCGGGTTGGACTTCACCCGCCCGCTCCCACATTCGTTTTGCACCCGCATGGTCACCGCTGCGAAACGCAAACATTCCTTTTATCAGCCAAGTCTCTGCAGCGCGGTCATCTGCCGCAGTCGGGTCGGCCAGTTCGAACTCTTTGCCTCCGTTTCGCAGAGCTTCCCAAGCCTGCTCCAGCGCTGTGGCGCTTTCATTCAATTTGGTGGAAGTATTCTCTCCACCTAGTAATTGGAACAGCCAGTCAGGATGCAACGTAGTGAGATGGTCAACGCGCGATACGGCTTCGCCTGCCGGATTGATGATCAAGAAGCCCGGCTCCACAAACTTGTAGGGAACCAACTCATACTGAGTTGCAAGTTTCTGATTCGGGATGCCGCGCACTGGAACATACTTTTGGTTAACTAACTCGATAATCGCTGGATAAGAGAAGGGCCCAGCCAACATGTAACGGTCAATCTCTTTCTTGCGGTCCATGAAAGTGCCGGGGACCGTAGAGACGTACCAGAAAATCGGCTTGCCGGACTCACGTGATTTTCGTACCGCCTCATCCCAGCTCTCCTCCCACTGGACGGCGGTGCCGATCTTCGCTGCCAGCGGCCCCGGCTCGGGACGAATCAAACGATTCTCATTGCGAAGCGGGTCAGTGGTCGCTTCGCTCTGCGCCGCGCTGATGGTTCCGCTAACGGAGCTGAGCCAAATCGTGCATATCAGAAATCTCAGAACCAAGTTTAAGTTATCGATAGTTTGTGGCTGTCGCATAGGAATTTCCGAGAACTGCTTCGGATGAATGACAAACTGAAGAACGCGGGTGGAAAGTTGTCTTGAGAGAAATTGGCTAGGTTCGCACGCCTAGGTGCCTGACCTGCATTCTGTCATTTATCGCTGAGATGGGTAGTTACTGTAAACCTGACTTTCGCCTGCCCCCATCACGCAGAGACTAAGCGAGCCAAAACCTTCGGCGAGCTTCCCCGCAAGGTAGCGGAAATGGTGGATAGATGCCAATTTCTAGCTGTTTTTCCTGTACAGTCACCAAGCAGTCGCTTACGGCAAGGCGACCGTCTTTTACAATTGGTTGATTGGGTCAGCCATTAAATTCAGATTCGGAGAAGCGACGAGATGGGGCAGGGGCGGGTGCTGATTGGAATTTGCGGTGGAATCGCGGCTTACAAATCCGCGATGCTGGTCAGCCAGTTGGCTCAAGCAGGCCATCAAGTGCGCGTCGTGATGACTGAATCGGCAAAGGAGTTTATCGGCGAGGCGACGCTGACCGCCCTTTCTGGTCACCCCGTCGTGAGCAACATGTTCGACCGAGCGTTTCCGCTTGGCCCCCACATTGAACTTGCTCGTTGGGCTGACGTTTTTTGTATTGCCCCGGCGACCGCAAACTTTCTCGCCAAGGCCGCGGGAGGAAATGCGGACGATTTGCTCAGCACGCTCTACCTCTGTTTCGAAGGGCCGGTCCTGGTCGCGCCAGCGATGAACTGCGAGATGTGGGACAAGCCTGCGGTTCAGCGCAACGTCCAGCAATTGCGAGACGATGGCGTCGAGCTGATTGACCCGCAAGAAGGTTGGCTGAGTTGTCGTGTCAAAGGCGTGGGGCGGATGGCAGAACCAGCTTCAATCGCCACGTCCATCGAGGCCGCATTGGTTCACTCGTGGAAAAGTAACAAGCGCACGTCAGTGAAATAAGTAAAAGGCAGCGAAGATTATGGCTCGCATCCTGATTACATCTGGCCCTACCAGGCAATACCTCGATCCGGTCCGCTACCTGACTAACGGTTCCAGCGGGGTAATGGGGAGTGCTCTGGCGCAAGCCGCACTCCAAGCCGGGCATCAGGTGGTCCTGGTCTCTGGGCCGGTTCGCGTGCGTTATCCTTCGGGAGTCAAACTTCGCGAGGTTGAGACGACACAGGAAATGCTGGAGGCGTGTCTGGAGGAATTCCCCGCTTGTGACGGGCTGATTGGAGCGGCTGCTCCGTGTGACTACCAACCGACGACAGTTTCCAAGAGCAAACTGAAAAAGACCGGCGAACCCCTAATGCTGAAACTCGTCGAGACACCTGACATCGTGGCGACGCTGGGCAAAAAGAAACGCACCGACCAGTGGACCGTGGGGTTTGCCCTGGAGACAGAGGATGCGAGGTTTCAGGCAATCGGCAAACTGCAGCGGAAACTCTGCGACCTAGTGGTCGTCAATGGAGTCGCGGCGATCAACTCACCCAACAACGAAATTGAAATTCTCGACCGCAAAGGGTCTGTGGTCGCGGCGGCAATCGGCAGCAAACAGAAGCTGGCAAAATTGATTGTGCGAGTCGTCTTTGAACAACTCGCACCCAGTTCAACATAGCAAATCGTTACTGGCGTTTCTTTGCGTCGGCTTACCGATTTTCGGCTGCGTCTCGGAAAGCTTTCTCCATGACTTTCCCGAGTGAGCCTTTGAGTTTCTCGCGAGCGTCAAAGACTCCATGCTCCTCGAGCAGGGTAATGCCCTTGTTCATTTCCAGGTCGTAACCGATCAAACTACCTTTGCGATGGTAGTAGTTGGTGATTTCATCCGCCGCAGCGACCAATGCGGTCAGGCAAAGGGCCTCCGATGCATCTTCCGGGCGATGGTGAAAACGAATAGAGGTCACGATGCTGACTGGGAACCGCATATCTTCCGTAAACCAAGCACCGAGCACAGCGTGATTGGTTCCCAGGTGCTTTGATTCCAGCGCTAGCAGGTCAGGCCCCTCATTGAAATCCAGAACATCGATTTCGGCTGCTTTCTGTGGTTCAGCCAATCGCTGCAGCAGTCGGCCAATATCGTGGATCAAGCCAGCAGCGTACTCTTCTCCTTGTAAACCGATTCCCAGCTCAGCGTTCAAATTGGACGCGGTCGTGGCGGTGAGGAGGCAATGCGGCCAGAGCGCATTGGTGAATTGCTTGTACTGTTCGGTCTGTGTCCGCAGCATGCTGCCGGCGATACAGGCGAGAATGATATTCTTACAACTGGTCAGCCCCAATCGCATCACGGCTTGGTCGAGCGAGGCGATTCGAGCACGCGATCCGAAGAGGGCGCTGTTGGCGAATTTGAGGATATCGGTTGTCAGGCGCGGATCGCGGCGGGCAATTGCCACCAGAGCCCGAATGGAACATTCCGGGTCGCGAATCACTTCGAGAGCTTCCAGCGCCGCATCGCTACGTACCTGAAATTCCGAAGCGACTCGCCTGACCTTAACTTGGATCTCACGGCTGGGATACCAGCTGCCCGTGAGGGGTGTTGATGAGTGAACAACATTCATCTAAGTTTCCTCGTCTCGTTTCCTGTTTTGGGGAAAAGTTGCAGGTGGCGATTTGCCTAAGCAGCAAAACTCGGGAGGTCAGACCCGATTCGGCGCCGTCACCCTTTGACTGATTCCTTAAGGTTATCGTCTAGTTGACGTATCACCATTTCTGATCGCTAAACTTTATCTTTCGAACTTTGCAGGCGGGGCTTAATTTAATCCGCAAAAGCCGCAAAACCGGACGCTGCCTGCTCATCCGCCTCTTTTCAAAAGGCCCTTGATCCGCGAGACCAAAGGCTCAGCCCGCTCTTCCTGAACCTTTTTCTCTCGATTATCGCGAGCCAGCTTTTTCTCTCTTCGTTCTAAATCCACTTCGCGCGCCTCCAACCTGGCCCGTTCATGACTTAGCTTGGCCCGCTGCACCGAGCATTCGACCTCCATCTCGCGAATGGCTGCATGCAGTTGCTCTTTGAGGGCTTCAATCTGTTGAAGCTGAACTTCAGGAGTTAGCCCTTGTGTTGGGAAATCAGCCAGGCTGATGGAATCGATCGTCTCAATTTCATTTGGAGACTGTTCGATTCTTGGCTCGCCCGGGTAGAGAGAATCCTCGATTTCGAGCTGGGCTACAAGGCATTTGAGCATTTCCTCTCTTTGCCGCTGCCAACTGGAGACAGCCGTCTTGGGAGCGACCGCTTCAGCTTCAGTAGGCGAGAAATTTGAAGCTGCACGCTCCTCCTCGGATTGGCTGCCCGCTCCGCTCGCAAATTGGCAAGAGCTATTGCATTCCGAGAGCACCGCTGGGTTTAATTCCATCCCGGATTGGTTGAGGTCAATTGGCTGTATTTCTGAATCGAGCGTGGCGAGCTTGAGAAAGACTCGATCGAGCCTCCGGTTCATTTGGACTAGCAAATGATTCTGGGTTTCTAATTGCCGGCGGAAAGCTTCGTTTTTATCGTATTGCAAGCTCATCCAGTGGTTGATTTTTTCCAGCCAATCCAGCGGGATGTTGCCGTCCAGCGGCACGGTCGGCTGAAAAATGGGAACGGGATATTTGGACATTCGCTTGCCACCGAATTCTGGTCGGGTCCCGAGTTGTAGTCCGGTCGTCGATTTGCAATGCAAGCCTAGGTCACAAACGGCTGGGGAGCAAAATCCCATAGCGAAATTTCCAGCGAACCCAAAGAGGGAGCCCGATCGGGTGAGTCAAGTGGACATGGAAGGCTCCGCTGGAACTCCCTAAAATCGCTAAAATCGTTTCGTCGCGGGCTCTGATTCGAGCCGGACTCCTCGGGGGAGGCAATCACCGTTTCCCCCAGATTTTTAGCGAGGCCTGCCTTATGTCCAACCAGCCATTCGTTCATCTTCATTGCCACACGCATTACAGCTTGCTCGACGGAGCCAGTCCGATCGACAAGTTGGTCCAGCGGACTGTGGAGTACGGGATGAACGCTTTGGCGATCACGGACCATGGGAACTTGCACGGCGCGATCGAGTTTTATCGCACGGCCAAGGGGGCGGGGATCAACCCGATCATCGGCTATGAAGCTTACGTCGCCTCGAGCAGTCGCTTCAAGAAAAGCATGGACAGCCATGAGCAAAATTATCACCTGACGTTGCTTTGTCAGAACCGTACGGGCTTTCGCAATCTGATCAAATTGGCATCAGCTGCTTCGCTGGAAGGATTTTATTTCAAGCCGCGAATCGACAAAGAACTGCTGGAGCGATACAGCGAGGGGCTGATTTGTCTTAGCGGCTGTGTCTCGAGTGAATTCAATCAGAAGATTCTCGCGGCCCGAACCGATCAGGCCGGGGATTATCTCGCGGCCGCAAAAGAAACGGCCGCCTGGTTCCACCGCGTTTTCGGCGATCGCTACTTCATTGAGATCATGAACAACAGTGTCCCGATCCAACGAATCGCCTTGGAGGGGGCTGTTGATCTGGCCAGAAGCATGGGTTTGCCATTGGTTGCAACCAGCGATTGCCATTACGTTGATGCTGATGACGCCGAAGCCCAAGACGTGATGCTCTGCATCAACACAGGCCGTTATCGCACCGATCCGAACCGGATGAAAATGGACGGGCAGGAGTACTATCTTCGGACTCCACAGCAGATGTACGAGAAGTTTCCGGGGCTTGAGGATGCGGTTCAGCGTTCCCAGCAAATCGCTGATAGCGTCCAGATCGACTTGGAACTCGGCAAGCGGCATTTTCCCGTATACAGCTTGCCGCAAGAGCAGACGGCCGATGATTTCCTGCGGGAGGTCTGCCTCAAAGGTTTGCACGAACGCTACGCTGGCGACGCAGAAATGTTGCCCAATGGTGAATTGGCGCCGGTTGTCATGCAGCGACTGGACCGCGAGTTGGGCGTGATTCGCAGGCTCGGGTTCTCAAATTACTTCCTGATCGTCTGGGACTTCGTCAATTACGCCCGCAATCAGGGGATTCCAGCGACGGCTCGTGGCAGCGGCGTCGGCGCGCTGGTTTGTTTTGCGCTCTATCTGAGCCACGTTTGTCCCATTCGCTACGGGCTGCTGTTCGAACGATTCCTCGACGAGAATCGGCTCGAGGCGCCTGATATCGACATCGATTTCTGTCAGGAGCGGCGCAGCGAAGTTATCCGCTATGTCAAGGAAAAATATGGCGACTCCAATGTGGCCCAGATTGGAACATTCAACACAATGGCCGCGCGAGCAGCCATCAAGGACGTAGGACGCGTACTCGGTATCGCTCTCAGCCGCGTTAATCAAATCACTTCGCTCGTCCCGGTTCGTCCCGGCATCACTTTAGAGGAAGCGATGGAGGAAGTGGCCGACCTGCGGGCCATGTACGCCAACGATCCCGAAGTCCGTGAGATTATCGATTACGCCTACAAACTTGAAGGACTCGCCCGCAACATCGGAACGCATGCAGCAGCAGTCGTGATCGGCGACCGCCCGCTGATTGAATACGTCCCGCTCGGCTGCGTTCCCGGCAAGGAAGATGTGATCACCCAGTGGTCGATGTCTGATGTCGAAGCCGCTGGCCTCTTGAAAATGGACATGCTCGGGCTGCGCAACTTGACGATTCTCAGCGCGGCAGTCGACCTGATCGAACAGACAACCGGAACACGAGTCGACCCCCTGAAATTTCCGCTTAACGACACGCCGACCTTTGCGCTGCTGCAGCGAGGGGAAACGAAAGGTGTCTTCCAGCTGGAAAGCGGAGGGATTCGCGACTTGCTGCAGAAAATGAAGCCAGACCGGTTTCGCGACATCATCGCCACCAACGCTCTGTATCGCCCCGGCCCACTC
>JBJTQD010000953.1:0-4890 GCA_046075445.1 Planctomycetota bacterium | reverse complement strand
CGCGGTTCAACGCGTAGTTCTGATGAGATGCAAAGAGGAGACCGGAGGTCGGAGAATCGGCGAGGTCGGGAGACCTGCGCCGAGCGCACTCCACTCTATTCAAATCTGAAGGCAGTACCAACTTGCGCTACACCACGCGTGACCACAGACGAAAACTCGCATAAAAAACCCCCTTCGCCCGCATCAACTCAGCAGCTGCACAAACTCACGAAAAGTCGTATTCAGCTGCTCAGGGGTCGCATTCGGATTCTGAAAGGCAAGGGCCTGCCGTAGCGCCATGCTGAACTCTTTCCGGGCTGTCGCATACTCATGGTGCACTTCGGCGGGATCTTCATTCCATAGCGTCGCGATCTCGCGAATCGGCTTGCCTTCCTGAAACCGCAACCGCAGCAGCTCAACCCGACGCACTTCGCGCGGCCCCTCACGAGCAGCTGCCTCCGCGTGCAGTCGCGTCGCTTCGGCGAGAATCAGCCTGGCCCAAGCTCGATCGAAGGCTTGCGAACAGCGAGTCTGTTCATCAGGCTGATCAGCCATCAGTGCCGCTTCGGGCTGGCGCCGGGTCTCGCGGCGCAGGGCGATATTTCTCAGCACGCCGTGAAAGAACTTTCGAAACCCTTCCGGCCGCGATCCCGCGACTCGCTCCAAGACGCCCTCCTGCCGAAAGCACTCGATGAACAGGTCCTGGACCGCATCATCGACGTCGCTCCGTAGGGCCGAGGAACCCCAGCGGCTTTGGAAATAGCCGGCGGCCACCGGCTGATACAGCCGCACAAACTCCGCGCGCTGCGTCTCGCTTCCGCCAGCTGCGGCATCAATCAGCGTCCAACATGTTTCTTGACCGCTCACGCTCTGGCCTCGACAGGTGAAATCGCCTCGCTTGCGGCGATTATAGTTTGCCGAGCTAATGAAGGCACACCTCAGAGCGGCAAATCAAGCCGCTGGCCGAGTCACATCGGACTATCGCTCGTCCAGCGATTGCTGCCTGAAAACAAAAAAGGCAGGCCTTTTCGGGCCTGCCTTCAAGTTTTGTTAAGCTAGTCTTTCGACCTAACTCATCAAGTTAGGCCGTTCGTCGTCGACGCAGGCAAGCCGCACCAGCGAGGATTCCAGTTAAGACCAGAGCGGCCGACGGTTCCGGAACAGCTTGCAGGTTCACGCTCCCTCCACCGCCGCCATTCTGGACGATGTTGAGTCGCCAGAGTTGCGGAATCGAATTTCCGCTGAGCAGCGTCGGCAAATTGCCCAAGTTCAATCCGTTGTTGGTCAAAGTTCCGGTGTAGGTGAACAGCGTCCACGTGATCGGAGCCAATTCGGTTCCGCTCGTCGTCCAGGTCAAAGCTGTGGTTGGGTCCGGAACATTCAGCGTACCGTCGAGGACCAAATCACCCGTGATGGCAACGAGGTCGTTGATTCCACCGCCCGGGGTTTGATCCGTTTCATTCAACTCGAAATTGAGTACCGAGGTAGCCGACAAATTCAGATTGCCGTTGATGCTGAAGGTTCCCGGACTGTTGCCTGGCTTGAAGGTACCGTCCATGTTGACATTGCCGGTGACAGACCCAGCACCCATCAGGTAGCTGCCGCTATCGATGTTGACCGTAGCCAACAACGACCCATCAACATCCAGAGTCGCGCCGCTGGTGACTGTGATTAGGCTGGCCGACATTGCAGCAACCGAGTCGAGTTCGAGCGTGCCGCCAGTCACATTGACGTTACCGCTAAAGCCAGTGTTCAGTGCGGCGTTATTGAGAGTCAACTTGCCGCTTCCCGACTTGATTACATTGCCACTGCCGTTGATATCTCCAGCAAAGGTCGCATTGGTTGCTTGGTCAAATTCCAGAGTCGCGTTGTTGGTGATGTTGCCTTGCAAGCTGCTGCTGTTGCCAATGAGCTTTCCATTCAGCACGGTCGTGCCACCGGTATAGGTGTTGTTACCAGCCAACTTCCAAGTTCCAACTCCGTCCTTAACTACCGAAACCGGCAACCCAGTCGCGTTGGCGATCGAGGGAGTAAAAGTGTTGATACCAGTGTTGGAGCCGGTCAGCGTTAGCACTCGGCTCGTCACTGCTCCTGGCAGAGCAAAGTTGATCGTCTGAGCACCGGCGACATTCGTGCCGGTTCCGCTCAATCGAACAAAGTTGACGCCGACTTCAGTGACCGTAGCGCCTGCGGGGAAACCGGCAACAGAGCTGGTGACTGACGATCCGACGACCACTTGCGCGGCCTGAGATGCCGACAAAGCAACCACTCCAGCGTTTGCCACCAAGGTGCTGCTGAATGCGAGACTGCTCGAACCCTGAGCAAGAGCTCCGGTATTGGAGAACACCAGAGCGCCCGTTCCGGACGAGTCAATCGTTCCGCCCGTTCCTTGGAGCGTCAGCAGGCGGTCAGTGGTTTCACCAGCTCCCGTGTACTTCAAGGTCCCCGTGTTACCGGCTGCATTGCCGGAGAGAACCAGATAGTTAGCGGCGTTCGGGGCTTGGCCCAAATTCCCTACCGTGCCACCATTGCCGATCGAGCCAACCGAGAGGACACCTTCACGCACAATCGTCTGTCCGCTGTAAGTGTTTGAACCAGCCAAGGTAAACGTTCCAGCTCCGTGCTTGATCAAGCCGCTGCCGTTGATGATTCCGTTCAAGGTGACGGGTGCAGCGGTGCCTTCAACCGAGACAACCGAGTTGTTGGTTGCGGCACCGTTAAGAAACATGTTGCCGTTGAGCGTAATGGCTTGAGTGCCGCCAAAGCGAGCATAACCGTTAGTCAGGACAACGTCGTTGGAGAGAGTGATTGGACCAGCACCGCCTGAACGGAGCAAACCAGTACCGGTAATTGGCTGCGTGGTGCTGGTCGAGCTGTGGAAGAAGATTCCGCCCGTGCCAAACGCATTCGAACTTCGAGCTTCCCAAGTTTCGGTGTCCAAGACAAAAGCATTCCCCGTTCCGCTGCCGGCGAGTGTTGAAGTTCCAATCAAGGTGGTGCCGCTGTAGGTGTTATTGGCACCGGCCAAGATGTTGTAACTGGCGAAGTTTGCACGCAAGCCACCAGTACCCGTGATGTTTCCGTTGATGGTGACTGCGTTGTTGATCGTCGTGTCGCCTTCTAAAGTCAAGAAGCGAGTCAGACTCTCAGGAGTCACGGCATTCAGATTGACATTACCATTGATCACGATCGATTCATTTTCCGAGGCTCCGACAGTTCCAATTCCGGTCGTCTGACCACCGCCCAGTTTGACATTGATGTCGCGATTGATGATCAGGTTGCCGTTAGTCCAGAGCCTGGTTGGGGCAGCTGCAGTGTTGTTCGTCGACAGGATATTAATCGCTGAGGTGTCTTGCCCGAAAACGCTTGGGGCACTGCCGTCAGCCGTCACCGTTCCGCCAGCAACAGTTGTGTTGCCATTGGTCAGAGTCGTGACGCCGGTGTAGGTGTTTGCACCGGTAAGAGTCAGGATCCCAACGCCTGCTTTGGTGAGCCCATTCGAGCCCGAAATCGGGCCGTTGATGGTCAGAGCACCTGCCGCATACAACACGCCTTCTGCCGAGCCGAAGTTAAGTGGTGCATTGATGATTGAAGTACTGGAGGTTGAAAGAACTGCACCGCTGGTGACCGTCAGGGTATCGCCCGGACCACCAGCCAAAGTGACGCCGGCAACGCCAAAACGCAACGCGTTAATTGTCTGTCCCCCCGCATTGACGTTGACTGTTGCGGCGGTGTTTAAGCTCACGTTTTCGTTAAACGCTGCGAGTCCGAGACTCGTTTGATAACCAGTCGTTGCATCGAGCGGGATCAAACGCTGCGAGGCTGCATCCCATGTCACAAACGACATGCCCGTTCCGGTAGTTGTGTTGTTGATAGTGTTGTTGACTGCCCAAGCCAGAATCGATGCGGTCGTCGAGGTTGCAGACCCACCGCCACCAAATAAAAATCCCGGCGAAGCGGTGACGAAGACATTGCCCACACCAGCTGCTGGAGCCGCCCCACTAACTCCACGCGTGAACAAGGTCGCCCGATCTTCCCGGACAAGACTTGAGAAACGCAGGTTAGCTTGCTGAGCCGCATTCGGCGACATCGTGATCGTGGTCGCACCGCTACGAAGAATCAACGAACCCGCATTCTCGGTGCTCGCCGCAGTTGCGTTGCCTTGATAAATCAAAGTTCCACCCAAGGAGACAATCGATCGCCCGTTAAGACGATTGTTCACATTGGTAGTGGTGTTGGAAAGCGTGAACGTGCCCCCCACCTCAACGTTAGCCGAACCGCCTAGTGCCGACGCGCCATTGAACGTCATCGTCGAACCACCATCAGCTCGGAGTCCGCCCGTGAAGCCTGAAACGTTCCCGGAAAACACAGTGCCCGCGCTAATCTGAGTCGCCAAGGTTCCGCTTCCGCTGAGCGCTCCGCTAATCGTCGCAGCCGAGAAATTGCGAATCGTACCACCACCCGCATTGACGACGACGTTGCGGGCGGTCGTCAATGCACTCGTCGAAATACCAAGAATACCACCATTAAATTCGATCGCGTTCGCCGTGTTGCCAAGCGAGCCGTTTCCACCTGATACCCACAACGCACCTTGATTCAATTGAACCGTGCCGGTGAAGGTGTTCGCTCCGCTGAGGTTGGCGTTTCCAGTCCCCGTCTTGACGAGATTTCCAGTGCCGGAAACCACGGCCGAGATTCCGTTGACCGTGTTGTAAAAAGAGAATGCAGAAGAAATCGTGGAGTTAGTGCTGTTCAGCGTCAAGCCGCTGCCACTCATAATGATCCCGCCGCCACCGCTGCCAGCGATCGAAACAGAGAAGCCTTGATCAAAATTGATTTGGCTGAGGGTGCGCGAAGTGGTATCTATCGTTGCCGTAATGTTGCTCAGCTGTCCCAAGGCGTTGTTGAACG
>JBJTQD010000952.1:0-1988 GCA_046075445.1 Planctomycetota bacterium | reverse complement strand
CTTGCAGTTGCTCAGCCGATACCTCGTCTTGCTGGGTGAGCCTCCGCAGGCACTCGATGTGATCACGATGCTTGGATTTGTGATTCTTGTCGGCACGGTGGTCAACAATCCCATTTTGCTGGTACATCAGACGCTTGTCTTTATGCGCGAGGGGCTGGGCCGGAGCGAGGCGATTGAGCAGAGTTTGACTTCCCGCATTCGCCCGATCTTGATGACGACGATGACCACGATTTTCGGTTTGGCTCCGCTGGTCTTCTTCCCCGGAGCGGGAAGTGAGCTTTATCGCGGCTTGGGAGCGGTCGTGTTCGGTGGGCTTTTGCTTTCGACAATTCTGACGCTCGTTTTCATTCCGGTACTGCTCAATTTGGCTTTGGCCTTTGCCGAAGCCGTTGGCGGCCGCGCGGTCAGTACGAGTTTTTCAGCCGGTGAGGCAACTAATTCAGGCGAGCAGCTTGCTCGGCCCTCCCCTGCCCCGCCCAGCGGCGAAGTGGCCGCGGCGACAAAGGTCGGCGGAGCGGACGCGAATGGAGTGATCGGTGAACACCGCGCGAAGGTTGTGCACGAATCGCCCCGCCCAATCGCCGCAACAGGCGACAGTGGCGGTTAGAATAGACTGCTCAAGCGGAATGCGATTTCTGTTTCCGCCAACGCGAAGCTTTTCGGCAGTCGCCGCTCTGCAATTGCAGAACGAAGTGTCGGCTAAGTCGCTGAAAAGTTCCGTTTTCACGTTTCAAGAGTGGAACTGGAAGTTCCTGATGGATGGGGTATGGCTCGACAAAAAATGGAATTTACCAATTGGTTTAAAGCTTTCTCGTGGGTTTTATTAGCGTGGAGCTTGGCGGCGACGTCGGCTCATGCTGCGCAGGGCAATCCGTTGCCCGTCGAGCCGACCGTCGCAGCAGCCTCAGAGGAAGGGGCTCAGCAACTCGCGAATTTTCGCTTGCCTAAAAATTGGCAAGCGAGTCTCTGGGCGGCCGAGCCAATGGTGGCCAATCCGGTGGCCTTTGCGATCGATGATCGCGGCCAGCTTTATCTCTGTGAGTCATTTCGCCAGGAGCAGGGAGTCACGGACAATCGCAGCCATGACGAGCGCTGGGTCGATCGCGACCTTGCGGCTCGCACAGTAGCCGATCGGATTGCCTATCACGAGGAGCTTCTACCCAACCGCGGCGCGGACTACCGCAGGCAAGATGATCGCGTCCGGCTTTTGGTTGACCTCGATCGCGATGGCAAAGCTGACCGTTCGGAGGTCTTCGCCAATCGCTTTCACGCTCTGGAAGATGGAACACTCGCGGGAGTGCTGCCGATTGGTGATGAGGTTTGGCTGACGAACATTCCACATTTGTGGCGGCTGAAAGATGCCGATGGAGATGGCCGGGCCGAAGTGAGGGAATCGCTGCAGTCCGGTTTCGGGGTGCGGGTTGCGTTTCGTGGTCACGACATGCACGGACTCATTCGAGGCCCGGACGGGCGGATCTATTTCAGCATTGGTGACCGCGGCTACCACCTGCAGACAGAGGATGGTCGCTTGATCGCCGACCCGGAAAGCGGTGCGGTGTTTCGCTGCGAGCCGGACGGAAGTCGCTTGGAGGTGGTCGCGACTGGATTGCGGAACCCGCAGGAGTTGGCATTCGACGCTTTTGGAAATCTCTTCACTGGTGACAACAACTCCGACAGTGGCGACAGAGCGCGTTGGGTCTATGTATTGCCGGGAGCCGACAGTGGTTGGCGGATGGCTTATCAGTATCTTCCTGATCGCGGCCCGTTTAATCGCGAGAAAATTTGGGAGCCGCTGAACGCCGAGCAACCTGCTTATGTTTTCCCTCCCGTCGCCAATGTTGCCGATGGTCCGAGCGGTTTGCTGTACTATCCGGGGACGGGTGTCGGTCGCGATCTGGAGCAGAGTTTCTTGCTCTGCGATTTTCGCGGCACGCCGGCGATGAGCGGAATCCGCCGCGTGAAGCTGGAGTCTGCCGGAGCATTTTTCA
>JBJTQD010000951.1:0-5997 GCA_046075445.1 Planctomycetota bacterium | reverse complement strand
CGCAACAGAGCAGCAGAAAGTCTGTGTTAAGTGCCGAGTTTGCTTGGGTCGGTCCCGTCGACAATCCTGCCCCGGGAAATCAGAATTTAACTTTTCCTGCAGCTTGTCGGCTGGTGAAATCACCCCAGCCCCACCCCTCGTCCCTGCCCCCCTGCCGCAGTTCAAATTGCTGCGCGGGCGTGGCTCAATTCGCACTGAATACTATGGACACAGCTACCGAGACTGAATCGACTGTCGCCGAAGAGCTCGATCGCGGTCAACCGATGATCGAAGCCGATCATCTCTCCAAGTTTTATGGAATCTTTGCCGCCACACGCGACGTCTCATTCAAAGTCTACAAGGGCGAGGTGGTTGCTTTCCTGGGCCCCAACGGCGCGGGCAAAAGCACCACAATGAAAATGCTCACCGGTTACCTCTCTCCCTCCGAGGGACGGGCTCGCATCGCCGGTCACGACATGTCTACGGATCGACTCGCCGGTTCGCGCTGCTTGGGGTACCTCCCGGAAACTGGTCCGCTTTACCCCGACATGACCCCCTACAGCTTGCTCGACTTTTTTGCCGAAGCCCGCGGGATGAACAAGCGGACGAAACTCGATCGGATCGAAAAGGTAGTCGAGATCTGCAGTCTCAGCAGCGTGATCTACAAACCGATCAGCAAACTCTCCAAAGGTTATCGCCAGCGGGTTGGGATGGCTCAGGCACTGATTCACGAGCCGGAAGTTCTGATTCTCGATGAACCGACCTCGGGGCTGGACCCCAACCAAATCCGCGGCGTTCGCGAGACAATGCAGCGGCTGGGCAAGGAAAAAACAATCCTCCTTTCGACTCACATTCTTCAGGAAGTCGAGGCGATGGCCAGCCGCGTGGTGATGATCAACGAAGGGCGCAAAGTTTATGACGGTCCGCTCCGTGAAATCGACCCGGCCAAGATGGGTCTCGACGCGGTCTTTGCCAAATTGACCGGTCACGATCCCGTTACCGGCGCCCGTCTCCAAAACAGCGGCGACGCCGACGAAGCCGGCGTCGAGTAACCCCGGCTCCGAATCGCCCCACATCCTGCAATTTTCCGCTCATTCGATAACTCAATTTCAAGCCAGAGTTTTTCCCAATGCTGATCGAATTCGTCTTCATGCTGGTGATCAACCTGATCTTCGTCATGGCTTTGATGCTCCTGATGTTGCCGCTCGGGATCTGGCGACAAGCCGCCTTTGCAGTGATGAAGCGGAATTTCGTGGGCTACTTCAGTAACCCGACCGGTTATGTGTTTCTCTGCCTGTTCGTCTTGCTGACCAGCTTTGCAGCCTTTTGGCCACACGAGTTTTTTACGACCAACCTCGCCAACTATGACCAGCTGAACAAATTCCTCCCCTACATCATGCTGATCTTCATTCCGGCGATCACGATGAGCATTTGGGCGGAAGAGCGGCGACAGGGCACCGACGAACTCCTCCTGACTCTCCCGGCGAAAGACTTTGACATTGTGATCGGCAAGTACTTTGCCGCCGTTCTGGTGTTTACCGTTTCGCTCCTGTTCTCCCAGCTCTCGAATTACGCCGTACTGCTGGCGATGACCGGCGGCGCGCTCGACACGATGCTGCTCTTCTCGACTTACCTCGGCTACTGGTTTGTCGGAATCGCAATGATCGCCATCGGGATGGTGGCTTCGTTCCTGACCAATAATTTGACCGTAGGGTTTATCTTCGGCGCCGCCTTCAACGCGCCGCTGGCGTTCTTCTCCAACGCTGACGTGATCTTCTCCAACAACGCTTGGATTCAGCGGATGTACGACTGGTCGCTGCTGCAGCGCCTGGAGCCATTCGGTCGCGGCTTGATCAGCTTGCCTTCGATCTTCTACTTCCTCGGACTGGTTGTGCTCGGCGTCTATTTGAGCCTTATGCTGATCGGTCGCCGGCATTGGCTGGGGGGACGCGACGGGACGTCCATGCTTTGGCATTATTTTCTTCGCTCGATTTTTGTCGCCGTGATTTGTATCTCGGGCGTGTTGATCACCCAGTACAGCCCGCTGAACCGAATCCGAGCCGACATCTCGGCAGAGAAGGTCAGCACCCTGTCTGACGCGACCCACAAGCTGCTCACGCGATTGGCGTCTGAGGGCCCCGGGGCTGACGGTAGACAGCCCGACCCAATTCGGATCGATGCTTACATCAGCGGCCGAGTCCCGACCGAATACGTGCAAACCAAATATGACCTCGTCAACTTGCTGCGTGAATTTGACGTCCTCGGCGGAAACCGCTTACAAGTCACGCTGAATCAGGGAATTGAGCCGTTCAGCCAGGAGGCGATCCTGGCCGAGAAACGATACGGCATCAGCCCAATGACGGTGGTCAGCCGATCGCGCGGAGCCGAACGTCCTGAGGAGTTGATCCTCGGGGCGGCGGTCACCAGCGGACTGAAACGCGAAATCATTCGCTTTGTCCCTTACGGCATGCCGGTTGAATACGAGTTGATGCGGGCCATCAACACGGTTTCACAACCGCAGAAGAAGACGATTGGCGTGGTCCAAACCGACACGCTGCCGATGGGTGGCCGCATCATTGTTCCCGGCCAGAACAACCAGCCCCAAGCGGTTGACGTCCCGCAGCTGCAGATTCTCTCCGAACTCCAAAAGCAGTATGCCGTTGAGGAAGTTGTCGCTACGACTCCTATCCCACTCTGGGTCGAGGACGATAACGGTAAACCGTTGCGCAGACGCTATGACGCCTTGATCGTCATTCAGCCTTCGCAGATGACGGCGACCGAATTGAAAAATGTCATCGATGCGATTCAACTCGGACAACCAACTGCGATCTTTGAAGATGCATTGCCCAATCAGGAAAACTTCCCGATCGCCCGCGGCACCTTCCTGCCACGAATCATGCCCCGAGGCGGCAGCGACGCCGCCGATGCCAACCAACTCTTCAAGGCACTCGATGTCGACTACGACTTTATTGAGCGCAATGTAGCTCCCAACCAAACCGTCAAATTTCCCTGGCTGATTTGGAAGGCAACCGCTAATCCCTATCCGCGAGACCCGCAGCTCGACACACCGGAACTGGTGATTGTTCGCGACGATAAACAAGGCTCTGAGTTGGACACCCATTTTTCGGTTGACCACCCTGCTACCCGCGGGATAACTGAACTCTGCTTTCAGTACGCCAGCTACATCAACGCCGTACCGAACCCGGAACTGAAGTTTGAACCGCTGGTAATCACCGGGAGTTGCGGTCGAATCTTGCTGTTTGACTATCTGCGTGCCCAGTCACCAGAGCAACGCGAGAGTTTCCGGGGCAGCGCCGGAAGCAACTACGCTCTCGCCGCACATATCACGGGCACCCGACAAGTGACTGAGATTCCCGAGTCTGCCAGCTCGCTTAAACCAGACAAGCAGGCGACCAACGTAATTCTCGTGGCTGACATTGATTTGCTGGCCGATATGTTCGTCGAACTCCGAAATTTTCCGATCCGCAATGGAATTGACTATCAGTTCCAAAACATGTCTTTCTTCCAGAATATTGTCGACTCGCTTGTGGGTGAGGACACATACGGTGACCTTCGCAATCGCAAGCAGAAACACGTGACGCTCCGCGAAGTTGAAAAGACGACCGAGAAGGCTTTGCAGGATGTTTACGCGGAAACACAGCGAATCCAAAAAGAGGCTGCCACAGCTCAAGAAGCTGAGACGGTGAAGGCCAACTCGGAAATTGGTCCGCTGCAAGAAGAGATCAAGCAACTCGAAGCTCGCCAGTCTCGCGGTGAGCCGATCGACCTCGCCGCACTGAACTATAAAAAGCAGATCCTCAACCAAACCCAACTCGGACTGCAACAGAAAATCCAGAGCCGAATGGAAGAGTTGGGTAACGGCGTGCGTGAAAACATTCGCGGGATCGAACTCGATGCCGAACTGAAAATCCAGCAGATTCAGCGACAGTTCAAGCTCGCAGCCGTCATCCTGCCCCCGATTCCGCCGCTACTCGTCGGCTTAATTGTCTTTACCCGCCGCCGGTTGCGAGAGCGCGAAGGCATCTCCAAAGCCCGCCGGCTCAAGTAACGTCGTCTTTTCACCGCCTCCAGTCGATTGCTTTTCAGTCCCAAGGATTCGTTGCAATGAATCGCGCTCTTTCCGCCACCTTCTTACTTGGTTTGCTGGCCCTTGCCTGCGCCGGAATTGCTGCTTGGTACTACCCCTGGCCAGTCGAAGTGCAGCAATCCGGGAAAGTAGGTGAGTGGCTGTTTAAGGAATTCCCTGCCAGCCAAGTGCGGACGATCGAAGTCAGCCGCTTCAACAACGATCGCCAAGCACTCGAGCGCGTCATGCTGCAACGCAAGGGCGAGCGCTGGGTGATTCCCGCAACGGCCGACTTCAATGCAAACAATGCCTTGCAAGTGGCTCGGGCAATCAAGTCGGTCCAAGACCGCAAGGTGCTGCAGAAGATCTCTGATAATGAACAGGACCACCTCAAAAACGGTGTGATCGATCCCGACAAGTTTCAGGATGCAGAACTCCGCAGTGGCCTCGGTCGCAAAATCACTCTCAAGGATAGAAATGGTCAAGTGTTGGCTGACTTGATTGTCGGCTTTCCTCTCGAGAACTCAGAACAGCAGTCGCTGTTTTGCGTTCGAGTCCCCGGCGAGCCTCAAGTCTATTCCGTGCAATTCGATCTGGAGGCTCTCTCTACCCGCTTTCAGGATTGGGTCGACCCGAACTTGCTCGGGCTCCCCTCACCCCAAAATCCGGAAGGCCAAATCCCTTCCTCCGTCGAGCTTGACGCTTATCGCATTGACACTACGAAATTGAATGACCCCGCAGCTAAGTCCAAACTCTATCGCGCCGAAATTGGCGAGATCGATGGTGGACTCGGAATTCGAAGTTTGCAAATCCCCTCGGGCGAACAGTGGCAACCGGCCGAGGTAACCGACGCACTGAAAAACACATTGCTCGAGTCGAGTCTCCGCCAACTCGGCGCGTGGACCTTTTCTGAAGTCCGACTCAAGGCCAAACCCCTTGGCGAGTTCTTAAAAAATCCCGGTCCCGTTGCTGACCCTGCCCTTTTCAACTCGATGAATGAATTCGGCTTCCGCCAAACTGCTGCGGCGGGAAGTTCGGCTCAATTTGAAGGCGCTGGTGGTCAGGTCTCAGTCAACCTTCAATCCGGCGTGCGAATCAACGCCTACATCGGCAAGATTTCGGGCTCAATCCAATCCGGCACCAAGCTAAGTCGCTTTCTGTTCCTCACGGCCCAAGTCAATCCCGACGCTTTGCCGCAGCCGAAAGCTCCCGTCTCGGCTGACGGTGGTCAACCAACCGATGAACAGCAGCGGAACTACCAGCGCGAGCTGGATGATTGGAAAAGCAAAACGAAGAAGGCCGAGGAACTTGCGGCTGAATACAATCGGCAATACGCACCTTGGTACTTCGCGCTCTCCGATGACGCTTACCTGAAACTGCTGCCGGAACTGACTGGGTTGACGGCGAAAGCTCCAACCGAAAATAAGCCGGAGAAAGCTTCGGAGACACCAGCCGCGGACACACCAGCGACGCCTCCTTCCGGGGGCGAGAAACCTGCCGAAGGATCAGGCGGGAATTAGGGCTCCGAACCGGGGGCTGGCGCGAGTGCCCAATTGATTAGGAATAGGACGCATCGCCTCGGACGGCAAGGCGGTTACTAAAACGAAACCAATCGGTAACGAGATGGCTTTAGGTTTTCTGTACAATCTCGACCGCGCATCGGCTCACTTCACTTTACATCAAACCTGATCTCCAGCTTGCATAGGGACTTTCATGCTGCTTCGCATCCTGCTTGTCGTCGCACTTTTTTTCACAGCCAGCCAGCCCACCGCGTTCCGTGATGAACGGCCCGAGTCCATTCTGGTGGCAACATGGAATGTGGAGTGGAGTCAGTCAATATCGATGGGCAACTCGGCACCATGTTGCAACGTTTGAGTGGCAGAGGGGCTGGCGACTGCTGTTACAATATTGCGACGCCTGCCCGCTGCTGC
>JBJTQD010000950.1:0-6860 GCA_046075445.1 Planctomycetota bacterium | reverse complement strand
GAGCAGTAGAAAAACCGGAAGAGCACGGCATCCTCATTCCCGCACCATGCCCCCCTGGGCACGGACGGTTCGACGCGGAACCCTAAATAGCTGCTAAGAGGAGACCGAAGGTCGAAGAAGCGGCGAGGTCGGGAGACCTGCGCCCAGCGCAGGTTCGCGACCCTTCCAAAAAATCGCCGAGGTCTCACCCCGGCATCACTACGCCGCGGATCACACCCTCAGTCACCAGCGTCTGATTCACGTAGCACTCAAAGCGGCTTACGATCATCACTCCATTTCGGAATTTTTCGCGGTTCAACATGATGACCAGTTCATCACCCGGACGCACCGGTCCACGGAAGCGAACTTCATCCAGCCCACCCAGAGCCATCAACCCCGTCACATAAACCTTGCTCCGACAAGCCATGTATGAGCACAATTGGGCTGCACTCTCGCAGATGATCACTCCGGGCATAATCGGGTAATGCGGAAAGTGACCGCGGGCCCAGAACTCATCCGCCCGCACATGGTGGATCCCCACTGCACAGACTTTTTCCAAGTCCTCGTAAAGGATGCCATCCAACAACGAGAGCTCAAACCGATGCGGGTTGAACCGCTCAATTCCTTCCTTGTCGACAACCATCTTGTTGAGGTCAAACTGAGAAAATTCAACGATCGGCATGCAAGACCTATCCGAGGCTTGAATTCCTAGCAACTGTTTAATGGGCGTTACTGGGCTCGAACCAGTGACCTCCACCGTGTGAGGATGGCGCTCTAGCCGACTGAGCTAAACGCCCGATTTCGCAATCTTGGGCCGAATTGTAACAGAATCCGCAAACCCTTGCCAATCGCCTGACTTGGGCAACAAAAGCACCCCTACACTTTGAAAAGTCATTGCTAATCGACGTCAAACGGAACGTCATCGCCAGCAGCATCTTCGACCGCCGCTTTCTTCGTCGCTCGCTTCGCTCCGCCTTTTTTCGCAGCGCTCTTTTTCGGCGCTGCCTTCTTGGAGCTCTTTTTCGCAGCCTTCTTCGGCGCCGCAGCAGCCGCTCGGCCGCGTCCAGCCTTTTTCTTCGATGGCCCAGCGGCCGCTCGCTCCGCCAAGAGCCTGACCGCGAGCTCAAACGTCAGCCCCTCCGCCGGTACATCTTTCGGCAACGTTGCATTGGTCTGACCATCCGTCAGGTACATCCCGTAGCGACCGTTGAGCAACTTGATCGGTTGACTCGTCACGGGCGAAGCTTCAAACGTCTTTACTGGCTCAGCCGCACGTGCCCGCCCGCGTCCCGCCGCCTTCGGTTGCCGCAACAGCTCAACCGCTTGGTCCAAACTCACATCTAAAACGGAAACGCTCGCCGGCAGCGAACGCGTCTCCGCACCACACTTCACATACGGACCAAACTTGCCGTTGAAAGCCCAAACCGGTTCCTGATTGTCCGGATTCGCACCGAGTTCACGCGGAAGCGATAACAGCTTCAACGCCAACTCCAAGTCGACGCTCTCGGGCGTCATCCCTTTGAGCAACGAAGCGTTCTTCGGCTTGTCGTCCTCATCGTCCTCGTTCGCGGCCAATTGCACATACGGACCAAACCGGCCTTGCTTGATATAAACCGGCCGAGCCGTCTGCGGACAATAGCCTAGCGGTGTCTCGCCAACTTCAGCTTGGTTGAGCAACTCCAGCGCTTTCTCCAAGGTCAATTCATCCGGCGGCGTGTCCGCAAGCAACCGACCCGTGCGCGATCCTTGCTCCAAGTAGGGCCCGAACTTGCCCACGCGAACATTGATCTGCTCGCGATGTTCACCTGTCTCCGGTACGCCGATCGGAAAAGTGCAGACCGCCCGCGAGTCAACTTCTTTCAGCTTCAAATCCAACTGATGCCGCAAACCCGGATTGCGACCAGACTGATCCAAATCGCCATGATAGAACTGAGCGAGATACTCCACATTGTCAGCTTCCTCTCGGCTGATCGCGTCCATCACGTCCTCCATCTGAGCCGTGAAGTCATAGTCGACGAGCTTCGGAAAATGCTCTTCCATCAAGCGGACAACTGAAAAAGCAGACCAAGAATGAACGAGATAGCCGCCCTTTTTGAAAACGTAATCGCGAGCCTGGATCGTGTCGATGATCGAAGCGTAAGTACTCGGCCGACCAATTCCACGACGCTCTAGTTCCCGCGTCAAAGCCGCTTCGCTGAACCGCGCTGGCGGCTGTGTCGTGTGCGACTTCGAATCGAGCCGCTCGCAAGCCAGCGACTGCCCCGGTTGAACTGCTGGAAGAATTTTTTCTTGATCCGCCAAATCGCTCGAGGGATCGTCCGAGCCTTCAACGTAAGCCCGTAGAAAGCCGGGGAATTCAATCGTCTTACCCGAAACTTGGAAGACTGCCCCGCCACCTTCGATCGTCACGATGATGTTGTTGCCCCGCGAGTTGACCATCTGGCTGGCGATCGTCCGCTTCCAAATCAACTCGTACAGCCGGAACTCATCCTCGCGCAGCTCCCGCCGCATGTCATTCAGCCGCTGGAAGGTCTGGCCAGTCGGACGAATCGCTTCGTGAGCTTCCTGAGCATTCTTGACCTTCGAGGCATACGTTCGCGGCTCGCTCGGCAAATACTCATTGCCATAATCCTCGCGAACCAAGTTCCGCGTCGCATTGACAGCCTCGCTCGACAACGTCGTCGAGTCCGTACGCATGTAAGTGATGTAACCGTTCTCGTAGAGGCTTTGAGCCGCATTCATCGTCCGCCGCGCGGTAAAGCCCAACTTGCGGTTCGCTTCCTGCTGCAGCGTACTCGTTGTGAACGGCGCTGCTGGCGAACGCTGGTATGGCTTCACGTCGACCGAGGTGACCGAGAATTTAGCTGACTTCAGCCGCTCGGCGAGCGCATTGACCTGCTGCTCGTTCATCACCAAGAACGAGGGGTCTTTAATCTTGCCAGTCGAGGAGTCAAAGTCTTTTCCACTCGGGACCTTCCGCCCGTCAACCGACTGCAACACCGCATCCAACTTTTCTTGGCTGCCAGTCAAGAAATGCCCAACTAAGTCCCAATAACTCGCAGACACGAAAGCCATCCGCTCACGCTCGCGGTCAACCAACAACCGGACGGCGACGCTTTGAACACGGCCCGCACTGCGCCCCAAGCTCTTTTTCCAAAGAAACTCGGACATCTCGTAGCCATACAGCCGGTCAAGGATCCGGCGAGTCTCCTGAGCCTTGACCAATCCCTCGTCGATATCACGCGGATTCTGCAGCGCCTGCTCGATGGCTGTCTTGGTAATTTCGTGGAATACCAAACGCTTGACGGGGACTTTGGGCTTGAGCGTCTCAACAAGATGCCAGCTAATCGCCTCTCCTTCGCGGTCTTCGTCCGTCGCCAGATAGAGTGCGTCAGACTCGGCCAAGGCCTGCTTCAGCTTGGAAACTTGCTTCTTTTTATCGTCCGGCACGATGTAAATCGGCTTGAAAGCCTCCTCGGTATTCACCCCCAGCCGAGCCCAAGGCTCCTTCTTTAAAGCTTCGGGCATCTCCTTCTTACCGGACGGGAGGTCCCGAATATGGCCGATACTTGCCTCGACTTCGTAGTCGCGACCCAGAAATTTCCCAATGGTCCGGGCTTTGGCCGGGGATTCCACAATCACCAGCGTTTTGCCTGTTCCAGAACCGGCTGTCTTGCGTTTGGCTGCCATTAAATCACGTCTACCGAGGCCGATGAAAACGGTCGCTTAATCAGTTCGCTGACGAGCCCGAATCGCCGCGAGTAACAAAAATTTCCTCACTCCACCGAATTTCGCCCTGCTTCAGGAAGCTTGGAGCGAATCCTCAACCAACTTCGCTCGGAAGCAGACATTGGAGTTCAGACCGTCAAAGCAGCCCGGGCAGCGGCAGGGTTGGCATTGAATTATGCCCCTTTCACCGATACATTGGGCGGTTTTGACGCCAGTTTGATCGGGCCCAGCGGTCCCTCTTTCGCCCCTCAAAAGGCGAACGGCACCGCGACCCCAAAGCTGGTCTGTCGCACTTTGATTAACCCCGCTGAGGAGCAACTGTCAAGTCGCCTTAGGGAATTTCACTACCCTACATGAACCGTTTGGACCCCTTTTTCTCAGGTCCCGACTTTGTCAGCGGCGACTCTCTCTCAGCACCACAACTTTCAAATTTAATCCCCAGTTCAAATTTAATTTCCAACGCACCGCGATTTGTCGCCGCGGAACTTGGTTAACTCGAGCACTCTCAGGAAAGAGAATTCGCACATGGCCAGCCCAATGTCCTGGATCCGGAAGTACCAAAAAGGCCTGATGGCTTTCTTTGGCATCATCCTGATCGGAATCTTCACGATCACTCTCGTTCTCCCCAACGGCGGAAATGTCGGTCCGACTCGCCCCCGCACGGAAGACCCTGTCGTGATGCGCTGGAAAGGCGGTCAACTCAAAGCAAGCGAAATCAGCGAACTCCGCTTCCGCCACTATCAATCAATGCGATTCCAGAGTTCCCTCCTCGATTACGCGATGGAAAAGAAGCAGGGCAACGTCATCCGTCGTGTCGAATTGATTCAAAGCATCGAGTCCGGCAACCCGGGCGATGTCCAATCGGCTGAGGCAGAAATCGTTCAACGTTACATCCTCTCAAAGGAAGCTCAAAGCCAAGGGATTGTCGTTTCCGACGAAGCCGTCGACGAATACCTCGCCCTCTTGATCGACAACGTGCCAATGACGCCCGCCGAAATGTCGGCCGTCAACCGCCGTGCCAACCCGCAAACGGAATACCTCCAAGTCCGCGAAGCCATCCGGATGGAACTAGCCGCTCGGCAAATGAGGTTGTTCGTTCTGCCAGGCCTGAATTTCCCCATGAATCCCACTCAGGCAGCTCAATACTACACCCGCACTGCGCGGCTGATCGACTGCGAAGTCCTTCCCTACAAGGTCGAAGATTATCTCGACAAAGTCACCAGTTCACCGCGTGCGGATGAACTTCAAAAACTTTATGCAGAAGGCCGCGGTCATTACCCCGACCCGTTCGACACTCGCCCCGGATTTAAGGGTGAACGAAAAATCAAACTGCAGTACTTTGTTGCCGATTACGAAACCTTCTTGGTCAACGAAATGAACAAGTTGACCGATCAGGAAGTCCAAGCCGAATACGACCGTCGTGTTCAAGCCAACGACATCTCGATCATGGAAGAAGTCAAGCCAGAAGAGAAAAAGGAAGAAGCTCCTCTCCCCGGCGATAACGCCCCTCAAACGCCTGCTGAGGGCGAGAAGAAAGACGGCGAACAAGCGCCCGCTACTCCGCCTGCAGACAGTGGCACGCCTGCTCCAGCAGTAACCCCTGCGACAGAAACCCCCGCGACAGAAACGCCTGCCAATCCTCCAGCCGATGCGCCGAAGGACGGCGATGGAGAAAAGAAGGATGGACAGGCCGCTACGGGTCAGACCAATTCCCTGACCTTCGTGTCGTTCCAGCCCAACAGCCAAGAACCTGAAAAACAAGAACCGGCCAAGGAAACACCACCAGCCGAAACGCCCCCAGCGGAGCCTGCTCAGGAACCAGCCGCTCCGGCTACTGAGCCAACTGCTCCAGCGGCTCAACCCGAAGCAACTCAGCAACCCGCTGCCGAACAACCAGCCGCTCAGCAACCCGCCGAGCCTGCTCCAGCGACCGCTGAAAATCCAGCAGCCGCCCCGCAAGTACCCGCACCGCCAGTCATGAGGCCGAAGGCACTCAAGGACGTTGCTGACCAACTCAAGCGATCTCTCAAGTCTGCCGCTGCTCTCGAAGCACTCAACCTCGCGGTTGAAGAAGCCCAAGGTGCAGTCAATGAATTCCAAAGCGAATTGCAAGACTGGCGCGGCACTCCGGAAAAGGAACGCGGCCCCGAGCCGACCTTTGACCCAGCCGCAATTGCCAAACGCCTCAACCTGAAGTTCGAGGAATCCGAATTGCTGTCAATGCGAAAGTTATTCGACAGCCCCGTCGGCAAAATCACTCACTACATCCGAATGCAAACACTTGTGCCGGAAACGGTTGCTCAGTACGTCGTTCCTCGCTTTGCAGAAATGCAACCGTACCGCGACTTCGTCTTCCGCGATGTTTTCTCTGCAAACGCCGGAACGCTGCAACGCTTGACCTACGTTTTCTGGCCAACAGAAAAAGTCGAAGCGAGCATCCCGACTTTCGAAGAAGCGCGAGCCGATATCGAAAAGGCCTGGAAACTGCAACAAGCTCTGGCTTTAGCCAAGGCTGACGCCGACAAGGCTGCCGCCGAGAGCAACTCCTCCGGGAAGAAACTCGCTGAAATCTTTGGAGATAAGGCGGTCCCAACCGGTCAGTTCCCTTGGTTCTCGGCCGGCATGGGTTCTTTCGGATACTTCACCATCCCCGGAGTGACCAACCCCGGCGAAGAGTTCATGAACGCGGCTTTCAACCTGAAACCAGGAAAGGCCGCGGTTGCCGCAAACGATGACCGCAGCCAAGTCTACGTCATCCGCATGCTCTCCGACGACACTCGCTCGACGGCCGACATGATGAAGCAACTCGCCGAGAACGTGACTCCACAAAAACCTTATCCCGAAAGCCTCAACGCGGTTGCGACGACCTACCTCAACCGCAATTTCAGCGATTGGCAAAACCAATACCTCGACTCGCAAAAAATCGAGTGGCTGAATCGGTAGCCGACTGACTTTGAATTTCAAAGTCGGAATAAAAAACCCAAACGCGGCGTGCCAAAACACGCCGCGTTTTCTTTTTCCTCACGCCTCCCATTAACACCTCCCCACCATCCCAACCTCCTCCTCACACCTCCCACCCCTCCTCAGCTTTCTCTTCTCCCTTCCTCCTCCGCGCTCTCTGCCGCCTCTGTGTTTACCCTCTCCCCTCCTCC
>JBJTQD010000949.1:0-25648 GCA_046075445.1 Planctomycetota bacterium | reverse complement strand
TTGGGCGTAGCGGATCACCTCAAACTGCCGCAGACTTGCGACCTGTCTTTCAATGACACTTGCGTCGTAGAGATAAGTCGGCGTGCCGTAACGTCGCGCGAGATCCGCGACGGAATGAGCGCCAATTACAGGACAGAGACCGCCATCTGGAAACTGTAGACCGTGATTCATTTTCGGGAGCTGTAAATAACGGGACAAGAAGCCGCGCGGAATCAGTCCGCGCGAGAAATCGGCTGGTGATTATGAAGTAGTTGCCCCTGAGTGGCAAACCCTCCGGGCCGCGTGGAGGAAGAGAGAACCACTAAATGGACCTAATTGGGGAGAAATCGAAAAGCAGGACCACGATCGTAGAGGGGGCGGGATTTTGAGCGTAGGGGCTTCCGTAGTGCACCTCGCCTGCGCCAAAGCCTCGCGGCTTTGGGCTTCGGCTACGGGCTAAACGAAAAGGCTTCGGCCTAGCGTTGCAAAAAAAGCGCAACCAGTCCGTTCGAAACGAAGAGCCTGTGACGGGGTTCCCGATTAGGCGTCAAACTTGTAGGGATAACCGAGAGCTTTGAGGCATTCTCGCTCTGCATTGCGCATTGCTGCGGCTTCGTCTTCCTCGTGATCATCGAAGCCGAGCAAGTGCAGCGTTCCATGGACCACATAAAGCAGCAACTCGCCCTCTGCGCTCAGCCCGAGTTCTGCTGCGTTTCTCTTCGCCGTATCCCAGCTGACGATGATCTCTCCAGCCAAGAGTCCATTCTCTTCGGGTGATTCCAAGGGAAACGTGAGCACATCGGTCGGGTAATCATGCTGCAGAAACTGACGATTGAGCTGGTGGATCGTCGGGTCGTCGACGATGGCGACGCTGATTTCTGCTCGCAACACCTTGTCTTGCTCCAGCAGATGGCGGACGGCCTGTTCGAGCAACTCCTCAGGAAACTCACCCTCCAGGTGAGACACGATTTCAACTTGCAACATAACTTAGCCTGTAGCTTGTTCCGGATACTTAACCCGGGCATGGAACATCGCGTTGAGCGACTTGATCAAACTATCCTGAATGAGATGCAGTTGCTGGAGCGTGATCGGACAGTCATCGAATTGTCCGTCGTCCATTCGGCGCTTGGTGAGTTCTCCAACGATACTCTCAATTCGATGAGGCGTCGGTTCGCGGAGCGTTCGGCTAGCTCCCTCAACCGCGTCGGCCAGCATCACGATGGCCGCCTCAACTGTTTGCGGCTTGGGGCCAGGGTAACGGAAATCGGATTCGGTCGGCCGGTAGTCCTCTGCGGCGGATTGGGACGCGCGGTGGAAGAAATATTCGACCAGCGTGGTGCCATGATGCTGCTCAATCAAGTCGACGATCCGCCGAGGGAGGTGATGCAAGCGAGCCAGCTCAATTCCGTCCTTGACGTGCGAAATGATCACGATTGTGCTCATCGTGGGATTGAGATCGTCGTGTTTGTTCTCTCCACCCTGTTGGTTCTCGACGAAATATTCAGGCTTGCGCATTTTGCCGATATCGTGAAAGTAGGCTCCTACGCGGCAGAGTAGGCCATTTGCGCCGACTGACTCCGCGGCGGCTTCGGCGATTGAAGCGACGTTGATGCTGTGGTTGTACGTTCCCGGAGCCCGCTGAATCAATTGCTTGAGCAGCGGGTGGTTTGGGTCGCTCAATTCCAAAAGATTGATATCAGTCTGAAAATCAAACCAGCGTTCAAAGAAAGGGAGGAGGGCGGTCATGATCAAACCGGCTGCGGCCGCGCTGCCACCATACCAGAGCGCGTCGATTACCATCGCCCAATCGGCTCGCCAACCGAGCAAGAATGGGACGCAAACAGCGATCGGCAGAACCACCGCTCCGGTCAGCAGCCCAACGTACACCGACTTGGCCCGACTGCGAATGGTCCGACAGGAGAGCGCCGAAACCGCAACCCCAGCCGAGAGAATCAAAAACTCACTTAAGTCGTATCCGTGAAGGACCGTGAACATTAAGGCGACAAGTGACATCAGAAGGACAGCCAATTCCACTTGATAAGCGATCGCCACGACCATCGCACCGAGGACCAGCGGGATAATCTCCAGTCGCGAGTCAAGGTTGGCGGCGAGCAGCCACGCACCGCAAAATGCTGCGGCAAAGAGCCCAATAATCAGGCTGTAGTGTTTCAGATTCGTAATGAATCGCGGTTGCTGCTTCCAAAGAAACGCTGAGACCAGACCGATGGCTAGTCCAACCGAGAGGAAGAAGAGCCAACTGCGAAAGAGGGTCGAAAGCCAAGTTGCTTCGGTTTTGGCTGCTTGGTGTTCGGCTTGGAGCAGTTCGAGGTCGGCGGCGACCAGTGGTTGACCGCCGAGTTGTTCGGGAGTCTCGCCGGCCAGATTTGCGTGCTGCAGCGGGTCTCCAACTTTGTACAGCCGCATTTTGGTTTCAACTTTTTTCCCCGCCGCTTCGGCCTCTCTTCGGGAGGCAGCATCGTTCCACTTGAGGGTTACCGGCAACCGCGGCCGCAGCCATTGATAGAGCCGCTCGGCGATCAAAGCTGGCTCGCTGAAGGTTGCGTTTTCCTTCTCCAGTTCGCGAAGAATATTGCGCCGGAGGTCTCCGGCTGCTTCGGCAATTCGCACCTTGGAGACTTCGACCGTGCGCGTTGTTTCCGGGTCGCCTTTGCGATAGACCTGAATTTCGAGCATGCTGCCGCGAGTCAGGTCATGCTCGAGGTTTTCCAGCAAGCCGGTTCCGTCAATATCGAGAAAGGCTCGCGTCAGCACGCTGCGGAGAATTTCGAGTCGCTCGTCGGCCTGTAAAGCAGTTCGAAACTTCTCTAGCTCTTCCTGTCGCTGGGCAGCCGGCTCAGGAGTTTCTGAATTTACGGGATAAAATCTCGCCCAGATCGACGCATCGACTTCGGCCGCAGGCTTGTCTTTGACTTGAAACGTCTCGTCGACCAATGCCTGCCGGACTTCTTCGAGAAGGCGCAAATCGTTTTCGTAGAGGCATGCGATTTTGCTTTTTGCTTTTTCAATGGCCTCGCGGGTGGCTTCGCGATCCTGAATCTCAAACTCGATGTAAGCCGCGAGCTTGCGCTGCGGGATCTGCCGAATCCGGTACGGAAACGCCGGTTCCCAACCCCTCGCCACCAGGAACATGCCGAGAATCGCGGCAAAGCCGATCGCTACTCGCTGCCAGACAAAAGGCCGCCAGAGAAACTCTCGCAATTGCCGCCCCGGAGTCCGGGTGTTGGGCAAAGCCCAGCGGTATCGATGAATGCCTGTAGAACTGCCGCTCATGTGCGCTGATCACCATCCAGCGGCTCCGGAATAACCGGAGCCTATTGGTCGCGTCTTCTTCCTCCCATGCGCCGGGACCCGGGTTCGTATCCACCCGATCCCTCAGAGCCTTCACTTGGCTGCTCGCGGCTTTCGTATGCTTCGACAATTTGTTGGACGAGCCGATGGCGAACGATGTCGCCCTGTGACAACTCGACTACCTTCACACCAGAAATTCGTCTTAAACGGTGCAAGGCGTCATCCAGCCCACTTCGCTGATGGTTCGGCAAATCGGTTTGTGTCGGGTCGCCAGAGACAACGATTTTCGAATCGGTTCCCATCCGAGTCAGGAACATTTTCATCTGGGCGACGGTGGTGTTTTGGGCTTCGTCCAGAATGATGAACGCTTGGTTTAGCGTCCGGCCGCGCATGTAAGCCAGCGGTGCGACTTCAATCACATCTCGCTGGATTAGGGACTGAGCTTGGTCAAAGCCCATCATTTCGTTGATCGCGTCCAGCAGCGGGCGGAGATACGGATTGATCTTCGCCGAGAGGTCGCCGGGTAAGAAGCCGAGACTTTCGCCAGCCTCGACTGCTGGCCGAACCAGAACAATCTTGCGAACCGCCTGATGTTTGAGCGCCTCAACGGCCATCGCCACGGCCAGATAGGTCTTACCTGTTCCGGCTGGTCCGACCGCAAACACGACGTCGTGACTGCGGATCGCCTCGACGTAAACGGCTTGGCCGGGCGTTCGGGGACGGATTTCGCGTCCGACTTGAACGATGTCAATTGGCTCGCGACTGCGGGGAGCCGGGCGCTCGCCGGTAATCTCCGCAATCGTCTCGTCGAAATCGTCAGGGGAGAGCATTCCTTTGCGACGGATGATTGTCGTCAACTGCTCAATCGCCGAAGTCGCCTGAGCGACGGCAGCATCTTCGCCAGCAATTCGCACTTGTCCGTTGCGAAGCGTGATGTTGACGTTGAAACGATCCCGCAGCCGCCGCAAGTGTTGGTCTTTGGCACCAAACAGCGGCAAAACCATCGCTGGTTCAATCGATGAGATGGTCGCTTCCGTCATTCCTGTTGTGCCGCAGTCGAGCCGCAGCCCAGAGCCACGAAGAGTTTCAAACTGAAATGCTGTATTCGCAAAACTTGATTTCCTGATGGAGCCGTCAGCGGCCCCAAATGCATCCACAAAAATATATCAGATCACTCTGCTGCCGAACGGGTCATTCTAGGGGAATCAGGGGAGTTCCAAGCTTTAATCCAAGGCCGCCACCGATTTAACCGAGCTTTGCGCTTTCCCCTTTAGTTCGGGAAAATCGATTTCTCAGCCCTAAATGGACGAATCGGTATGGCAGCCAAAAATTCGACAGATTCCGAAGCTTTGGCTGGACAACTCCCCGACAGAGTCAAGAGATGGCGGATTGCGAAACGGTTCGGGAAAAATCTCGGCTCGACAGTTCCACTAAACATCGCCTTTGTTCGTCAGCCGGGCCTTCGCGCCAGCCCGCTGTTTCGGCAGCTCAAAAAAACTCTCCGCTCGACGAAGCTGAGCGGCAAGGCGCTAGCCGCCGGTAGAACCCTGAAACAGCCCCGCCTCCGTTTGGCGAAACGCTAACGGCCGCAAGTTTCGACCTGGCTTATGCAATCGTCTTGCCCTCGCAGTGAATGCAGTGGTGGCGTCTGGGTTATTCCAGGAAGTCCCTGAGTTCGGGCTGGTTTTTAGATTCAACCGGCGGCTAGCGCCTTGCCGCTCAGTTCCACCGGCGGCTAGCGCCTTGCCGCTCAGTTTGAGGCCGCTCTTTGCAGACGTGAACCACGCTACGTCGAACAAGGGTTCAACGCCGTATCGCCCGTGCCCCAAGGGGGACACGCGCGAAGCCCCGGCTGACGAACAGGCTGCTTCGACACTCGCTGCAAGCTTTACCGCAACCCCTCTGGTTTGCCGTAGGGAAATTTCTCGGCAATGATCCGGTTGATGTACTCGCGGCGGTTGGCTGGTGAAGGATGCGTGCTCAAGATGTCGGGTGGCGCTGAACCTCCCGCTCGCTCGAGGATATCCATCACCTCAATCATGTGCTCCGGGTCGTATCCCGCTAAAGTCATCAGCTCAACGCCCCAGCGGTCGGACTCCAGTTCGTCACTTCGCCCGTACTTCATGCTCACCAAGCCAGCGATCATCTGAGCCATCCGCGCACTGTTGATGTCGCCGCCGGCAACTCCAGCTGCACCCGCCAGACCTTGCAACAGCTGGTTTTGCGAGATTCGTTCGGCTCCGTGACGCTCCAGCACATGTCCAATTTCATGTCCGAGAATTCCAGCGAGTTGCCCCTCATTAGTTAGGCTGCGGAACAGGGCCTCGGTGATAAAGACTTGGCCGCCGGGCAGGGCGAATGCATTGATCGTTCGCGGATCCTCCAGCAGATGAAACTCGAATTGGTAAGGGACCGTCCGCTGCTCTCTCCGGAGCTTTTCCTGCAGCGCGTCGAGCAACCTACCTCCCATTTCCTGAACCTGCCGAGTTGCAGCGAGGTTCGTCGAAAACCCGCCATGTTGCCGCACCATCTGGGGCATCGCCTGCAGACCCATGGCGATCTCTTGGTCGGGTGTGATCGAAACCCGTTGCCGCTCGCCCGTGACCGGATTCACATCGCCGTTGGCGAGATAGCCAATGACAGAGAAAAGAACGATCGCAAGAGCCAATAGCAACCTGATTTTCAGACCCGAACCGCTACTCTGCCGAGCCGGATAGCCGGACGAGTACCGCTGGGGAGTGGGGCGTGATTCGTAGTACGAGCTCATGGTGTGTGTTGTGTGTTGCGGGTTGCGGGTTGCGGGTTGCGGGTTGCAAAGCAGTTGGAGACAACGGCGGTGCGATCGCCTTAAAAACGTCAGTGAGATCGGAGCAACGCAAAAAATCAGATTTACGCGCCAGCCTATTCCGAATTCCGCGCTTCCAGCTCCAACTTTTCTACTGAATCCCCTTCAGGTCGCGGAGTCGCTGCTCGACGTTTTCCTGTCCGGTGGAGGCTTCACCAACCGCAGCTTTGGCGGCGTCTAGTCGCTGCTGAACGGCGGCCAGTTCCTGCTCGATTGTCTGCTGAGCCGCGAGGCGTTCGCCGGTCAGGATTTCAGCCGCTTTTCGTTCAGCCAGCAACTGCTTCAGACTGGCGACGAATTGGATTTCGCCCTGCCAGCGAGAAACGGCGGCTTGAGTGGCGGCCAGCGTTGTTTGAGCTTGCTCCAGAGCAACTTGTTTTTCCTTCAGCGCGGCATCGAGCGTTGCTTGCTGTTGCTCCATCGCCGCAATCTGCTTGCCGAGTTCCTCAAGTTGACTGCGCTGCGTTGCCAATTGGTCGCCGGCACTCTTCAGCTCGGTCTCCAACTTGCCGCGTTGCTCAGTATTTTGAGCAAGTGCCGTATTCAGCTCGCCAATTCGCGAATCGGTCTGCTTCAGCTTTGCATCCAGTTGCCCCGCCGCGGCTTGCAGTTCGGCATCGGTCGGCGAGAGCGCGGCAACGGCAGTTGCCTTTTCGGAGAGCGACTGCAGTTCGGGCTTCAGCTTGAGCTTTTGGTCGAGTTCGCCCTGCCAAGTCGTTTGCTCGACAACGCGAGCTTGGAGTTGTTGCTGTGCGGCGGCGACTTGCTGCTCAAGTTGCGTTGCCATGGCCATCATGTTTTGTCGGTTGGTGACCTGGGCCGCCAGAGCAGTTTGGAGTTCGGTTAGCGTCTTCAACTGAGCCGCATGTTGCTCGGCGATGGGTTGGTGAGCCGCGGTAGCAGTCGCCAATTGCTGCTGCGATTCCTCGAGCAGTTGAGCGAGCGGACGCGGGTTGGGCGAAAGGCTTCCGACGACGGCCCCATCGGCTTCGGCAAAGACTTGGACTTGCCCCAGCCAATCGCCCGCGACAACCCGGGCTGTTTCGTCGCAAAAAGCGGCTGCCGTCCCGAGGTCGCTGAGTGCAGCAAACTGCTTGAGTGCCTCGCCGTTCTGGTTCCAAAGCTTCGGCACGCGATCGCGCCCTGTAGAGACGAGATTTCCAGCCCGGTTGAAATCGACACTTATCGCGCCGCCACCGTGCGCACTCCAGCTTTTGACCTGCGCACCGTTTTCGATTTCCCACGTGCGAATCGTCGCGTCCTGGCTGGACGTTGCAATCAAGTTCGAATCGAGCCGCCAGCTCACGTCGGTAATTCGATCGGTGTGTCCTTTTAGTTCGAGATAGGGATTTCCGGTGTCGGCTTCCCAGACAAACGCGCCGCCGTTGCGGTCGCCGCTGGCCAAGAGCACTCCATCGGGACTGAAAGCGATCGCCGTGACCCACTCGGTGTGTTTGCGAATTTCATAGCGGAGAGCGCCATCGGCGGTCGAGTAAACGCGAACGACTTTTTGCGGTCCGCCCAGCGCGACGAGCGAGTGATCGAGACTGATATCCGCGGCGAGGACGGAGTCGACTTCATCGCCGATCTCGGTGACGCGTTCTCCCGTGGCAACATCCCAAATCACGACCCGCCCGCTCGCTCCATTGCGACCACCGCCGGCGAGGAGTAACTGGCCGGTGCGGCTGAACTTCAGCACGTTGGGCTGGCCTTCGGGAAAGTCCAGCACGCCGACCAGTTGCAGCGTCGTCGTGTTGTAGAGCAGCACTTGACGCGGCGCAGCGACAGCGACAAGCGGCGCCCAAGGAGAGGTCGCCAGCGAGTTAACGCAGCCGGGTTTGGGGGTGTGCAGAATCGGATCCAGGGGCAAATGCGGCGGCATGGCGACGATGGCCGGTCGCTCGAGCGAACTCCCGGTTGCGGCTCCAATCGCCTTCTTCTTTGGCTTGGCCTTGCTGGATTTGGTTTCGAGCGCACCGCCCGCAATCCACTTTTTCAGCATGTCGATTTCTGCATCGGGAATCTTGTTGCTGCCCGGCGGCATATAAGGCTCTTGGTCATGCGTCACCAATGAGTAGAGGTAACTACTATCGGGATCGCCCGGTTCGATTGAGCTGCCCGAACTGCCACCTTCCATCAGTGTGGTGTAGGTCGAGAGATCCAGCCCGCCGCTTTTTTTGTCTGAGTTATGGCAAGCGGCACAGCGAGCGCGAAAAATCGGCTGGGCATGGTCCTCGAATGTAATCTTTTCGTCTTCGCCTCCAGTCGAGGCAACCGCTTCGGGGGTTGCCAATCCGACAGAGAGCGCAATGGCCCAAGCCAGCAAGCCAAACCGTTTCCAGATGATATTCAGCAGGATCATGTCAGCAGCTCAATGATTAAAGACAAATTCAGGACTGTTCAGCAGCGACCAGAAGAGGTCCTCCAGCCAAACCTTTTGGTCGGCGGTGGTCGCCAAGTCGGCCTTGAGTGCCACCAATTCACTTTCCAGGGGCAAACGCGAACGGCAACGCAAAAAGAGTACGTTAATCACATCATCAGGTGACTTGCCGGCAGCCAGCATCTTGTCGATCACCTGTCCCTGTTGAATGCGCTGGTGAACCGTGTCACCGTTGAGCAGGTGCAGTGCCTGCGAGAGATTCGGCTCGGCCTTTACCTCACAGGAGCAGACCGTCTCGCGCGACGCTCGGCCGAACGTGTTCAAGAAGTAGGTCGAGGTATTGCCATCGGCTATTTGGACTGCACGCGCGCCAACCGGAAGTCCGCGAAACTTGTTTTGAGTCTCCGTAATCTGACTAATCACGTCGAGCAGCACTTCAGCTCGAATCCGTCGCAGTCGGGCGTGCGAGAAATTCGTTGAATCCAATTCATTCGTCGGATTGGTCTGGGTATCAAGCTGGTAAGTGCGCGAGGTGCAGATGTCGCGGACGACTTTCTTAAAGTCAAAGTTGTACTCGGAAAATTTCCTGCCGAGTTCGGCAAGCAACTCTGGGTTCGAAGGCGGATTGCTGACTCGCACGTCATCGACTTCGTTGACGATACCGCGACCCAAGAAGTGAGCCCAAACAATGTTGGCCAGATTCTGGCGGAACATTTTGTTGTCGGGAGACGCCAACCAGTCGGCCAACAGCTTGCGGCGGTCCTGTCCCTTGATCTCCGGTTGATCGCCGCCGAGAAACTTCGGTGGCATGGCCTGCCCGGTGACTGGATGATTTACTTCACCACCGCCGCGATTGAAGACGATGGTCTCACGCGGATCGGTGCCGGCTTTGCGACCAATCTGCGAGAAGAACGCGGCGAACTGGTAGTAGTCGTTCATCGTCCAGCGATCGAACGGATGGTTGTGACACTGGGCGCATTGAATTCGTGCGCCGAGGAAAACCTGAGCCACATTCTCGGCGACTTTCAGCGTATCCTGCTCGGCTTGGTAATAATTCGTCGCGGCGTTGGTGAAGGTTCCGCCCTCTGAGCCGAGCAGCTCTCGAACCATTTTATCGACCGGCGTGTTGCTGGAGATTCGCTCCTGCAACCAGTTGTAGTAAAGCAGCGTCGCTTTGTAGCTGACGTTGTTCGTGCTGCGAATTTGCAGCAACTCCGACCACTTCATCACCCACATCTCGACGAACTCTTTGCGATCGAGCAGCCGATCGACAAGCGTGTTTCGTTTTTCAGGATCCTGATCCGCAAGAAACGCAGTCACCTCTTCGGCCGTGGGGACGATTCCGCAGACATCCAGACTGACGCGGCGGATAAACTGTTCATCGGAACAGAGTTCCGACGGGACGATGCGCAGCTTTTCGAGTTTGTCGTTCACCAGCGTATCGATGTAATTATTTTCAGGCGGATTTGGCCAGGCGAACTCTAAATCCTTCGGGAGCACGATCACGTGGACCCCTTGGGTGTGGGTGTCGAAGCGAGCCATCACGAAGGCTTCACCGCGAGCCTTGGCGGTGACCAGGCCTTGCTGCGAAATCAAAGCCGATGCATCGTTGCTGGTCATGAAGTAAGCGAGCGACGTGACATCGCGGTCGGTGCCGTCAGCGTACTTTGCCCGAACAGATAACTGCTGGGTCTGTTCCGGACCGTTGAGCACGGCGCCTTTGGGATAAATTTCGAGGCCGACAACCGCGGGGACGGGCCCGCTGTCGTTCGGTGCGCCGACGTTCAACCAGCGGACCAGGGTCTGGTAGTGTTGGCTGTCGCGCGAGAAGAGGTCGCCGCCGGTGTGCGGGACCGAACCGACCGCTTTGTTGACCAACAGGCAATCCTCTGGCACTGCGAGATTGATTCGCCGGCCGTACATATCGCGCGTCAGGCGATAGTGATCACCGTTGGGGTCGAAACCGTAAAGTGAAAGCCGAAAACCGTCCTTTCCGCGAGCCGCTCCATGGCAACTCCCGGTGTTACAACCCGACTTGGAAAAGACCGGCATGACATCGTTGGCAAAGCTGATCGGCGGGTCGACGGTCGCTTGAGCAACCGTGACGGGAACTTCGGCGGTAAATCCGCCAACTGAAACGGTGACTTTGGTCGAGCCATCGGCGACCGGGAAAAACGTTGAGCCTTCCAGCTTTACAAAAGTCGGGTCGGCGACTTGAAAAGTCGCCTGAGTCGTGGCATCAGTCGTGATTCCATTGGACCAGTTGATTTGCACGACGAGGCTTTGGCGATCGCGGACCGTGGCGAGGTTGATCTCGGCCGGATAAACCACGATACCAGTCGGAGTCGACGCGGATGCAGTGGTGGCTGGAGCAGGAGCCAGAGCCGGTGCGGCTGGTGCTTGTTCAGCAGGCATCTCAGGCGAGGCTGCCGGTGGAGGCGTTGGCGCGGGCTGCTCAGCCGCTGGTGGAGAGACGGGCTCCTGCGGTGGAGTCGGCTCTTGTGCAGCGACTACCCAGTTCAGTGGACCGAAGCAAAGCAGTGCGAGCAGCGCGAGCCATCGCAGGCTGATTCGGCAAGACTTACCAGTTCTTTGATTCATGGCTCTCTTCCCTCGAAGCTGATTCCTAACTGCAATTTCCTTGATCGCAACGCTCACCTTAATTCTCCTGTCCTGATCCACCGGGCTGGCCTTTGGACCGCTGCCGCAACTGTTCGAGTCGCGAGAGCGGTTTGGCCGCGGGTGGCGGGGGAGGCGGTGCTGGTGCGGCTTCAGCCGCGGGTGCTGGGGGCGGTGGTGGCGGTGCAACGGCCACTACCGGCTTGTTGATTTGCAATTCCGTCCGCCCGGTGGCGAGCGTCGCCGTATCGTCTTGAACGGGAATCACCACTTGGCAAAAGAGCGACTTGTGCTGGCCAATTGGACTTTGGTCGCTGGTCGCAATTTGGAACACCAACTCGGTCGTCTCCTTGGTGAACTTCAACGGCCCGGTCGAGGTGTTTGGCGGCAAGCCGAGCAGAGTCACTGTCGCCTCGCCTTCAAACGGCGCGACGTGTTCCAGCGTGCAGACGACTTGTCCGGTTTGGCCCTGGTCGCAAGCGGACCGCGCGGCGGTGATTCGCACGAAGGGTTCGGCAATGTCCAGTTCGGCTAACTGCGAAGAAATCCAAGAGGTTCCTCCTTCGACAGCCGCACCCGCCAAAACATAAACCGGCCACTTGCCGATTTGGGCGTTTCCATTAGCGTTCAGTGGATAGTCGACCTCCGCTTGGTCTTTGTTGGCGGTGATCTGATTCGTCGTGCCGACACCGGGTGGTCGGAACGGGAATTGCAGATTGACAGGCTCCTCGAAACCAGGCTCGCGAATGATTTTGATTTTCAGGTTGAGCGTGCCATCGCGAACGAGTGGAGCTCGCGGCGGAACGATCTCGACTCGAAACGGAGCTGGCTTGGTGACTGCCATCGCCAAGCGATTGACTTGGCAGGTGTAATATGGCGTGTTGTTCGGCTCGCCATTGGCAAAGTCGGCAATGTTGACGAATCCGCCTTCCAGATTTTGGCTGTCAGAGACGAGCTTGGTTCGCAAATCGACGAGCGATCCGGCGGGAGCAGCCGCCGGGTCGGCTTCGAACAGAACGGGAATGGTGTTCATGTTGCCGAGCATCTTAGGAGCCGTCACTTTGATGCCGGGCGGAAGACTGGCTTGGAGCAGTTCCAACTCGCCGCCAAAATTTTCGCGAGTCGCAACTAATTGAGTCGCGAACTTATTTCCCGCCGGAATCGAAATAGTCTGCAAGTCTTGGCTGTAGCGATCCACTCGCGGAATGCTCAGACTTAGCCCCGCAGCCACCGGCGACAGTTCCAAGCGATAGACAAAGTCGGCTTGGCCGCGCTGCAAGTGATCCATGACCCGAATGTAATACTGACCATCTTCGGGAACTTGAAACCGGAGGTAGGCATCGTGACCGCGCGAGTCGTCATTGCCAGCGATGGTGCTTTTGTCGGCTGCCTTAAAGATATGGAGCACCGGGTCGAGTCCACTGCCGATGCGACGGGCAAAACATTCGACTTCCCAAACCTGGTCTTTCTTGGCGTTGACGAGGAAGTAGTCGTGGTCGCCGGGTTCCTGAATGATCCCGTTCAGGGCGTGAGGCAGTTCGAGTACCGGTTCCGTAGTCCAAGTATTGTTCGGTTCGACCTCCAGCGCGTTGGGGAGGCTGCTCAGGCGGAAGGGCATGGGCGAAGGCGCGCTGCCCGTTTCGTTTTGCAGAAAGAGGCTGGGGCGGAAACTCTCGGCTACGGGAAGCGTCACGCTTTGTTTGATGACTCCGGATGGGTCGCCCAGAAAAGTCAGTTCAGTGGGCTGGCCGGGCTGACCTCCCGCCGGATAGACGGCCGTCGGTCGGGGAAAGTTGCCGATGTGGAGGCGGTAGCGGCAAGCGTCATTGCCGCCGTAAGAAGCCTCGCGAATCATCACTGTGTACTTGCCATCCGACGGAGCGACAACCGAAACGAAACCGTCCTGCTTAAAGAGGGCCGAGTCGTCACAAACGGCGAGCTCAAATCGCTCTGAGTTGAGAATCGCAACGAACGGATCGAAGAGAATTCCGAGCGGACAACCGAGCCGCACGGCTTCGACTTCAACCGAGATTCGCTCACCAGCTTTGGCTTCGACGACATAGTAGTCGACATCTTCATTCGTGACCGTGCCCTGCACGACGACGTTGTTGCTGATTATCTGCGGCGCATCGAGCGAGGTGTTCGGTTCAACCTCATCCACTTGTGGCAGAGCGCCGACGTAGAGCGAGCGGAAGTCGCTCAGTCCGCGGAGCGTACGCAACTGGACAACATGCTCGCCGAGGCGACAGTCGGCCGCGATGTTCAGCGTGATATCGACGTTGTTGCCATCGACCGGCTCGATTTTGACGACGCTGATTCCCTGATCGTAAAACAGGACTTCTTGCGTCTCGTTGATTCGCTCGCCGACGAAGCGAAACTTCTGCTCGGTGCCCCGCTGTCCTCCGCGGGGTAAAATGATGCTTAGCCTTGGCTGATTCGCAGACAACTCTACTGCCGGAAACACTCCCAGCGAGCCGAGCACTAACACCCAAGTAAAGAGTTTTACCAAGTGGCGACGAGGCGCAGACATGGCCTTACCTTGCTGAGAGAGCGAGAACCGAATCAAGTTGCGCGGGGGGCTTCGACCGCAGCGAACGAAAAAAAGCCGAACCGCAACGGCTGCCATTTCAGTTCCGCTGGCCTAATTCGGGCGAAACTATCCATTTTGGTTAGGCCAGCAGATCCTTCAACACCTTTCCGCCATCGACGATTTCGATGGGTCGGTTGCCCGGTGCCATCAGTTCCTTGTCGGCAACAATGCCGAGCATGTGGTAGACCGTGGTGGCCCAATCTTCGACCGTCAGCGGGTCTTGGTCGGGTTCGCTGGCCGTGGCGTCCGAGGTACCCCAAGCGAGGCCGCGCTTCAAACCGCCACCGGCCATCAAGATATTGAAGACTTTCGGCCAGTGATCACGTCCGGCGGTGCCGTTGATTTTCGGAGTCCGTCCGAACTCAGAGGAAAGGCAAACGAGTGTCGAGTCAAGCAAACCGCGCGAGTCGAGATCGTTGATGAGTGTCGCGAGTGCCTGATCGAGCGGCGGGCATTGGCCTTTCATTCCGCCGGCGATGTTGTCGTGATGATCCCAGCCACCATAGGTCAGCGTGACGAAGCGTACGCCCGCTTCGACCAAGCGACGAGCAAGCAGCATCCGCGAGCCGGCTTGATTGCGACCGTAGGCATCGCGGACGGCGACATCTTCTTTGCTGATGTCGAATGCATCGCGAGCTTCCTGTGAGCTGATCAGACCGTAAGCACGTTGATAGAACGTATCGACGGCTTCCATCGAGTCCGATTTCTCACGGGCTTTGAAATGATTGTTGACCACATCGAGCAGCTTTTGGCGGCGACCGAATCGTCCGTCATCCACGCCGCCCGGGAGAGCGAGATCTTGAACGCGGAAGCCATCGTTGGCGGGGTCCGCGCCGAGGCTGAAGCCCGCGTAAGAACTGCTCAGGTATCCGGTTCCGGCATAGGGGGTTGGCAAGTTCGGAATCAAAACGTAGGGCGGGAGGTTCTTCCGCGGTCCAAACTCGTGGGCCACGACGCTGCCCATACTTGGGTACTGCAGCGCGGGGCTGGGGCGATACCCAGTGAACATGTTGTGAGTGCCACGCTCATGAGCTGCTTCGCCGTGGGTCATCGAGCGGCAAATCACCGTTTTGTTGGCGATCTTGGCCATTTGCGGAAAGACTTCGCTGAATCGAACCCCGGGGAGGCTGGTTTCGATGCTGTTCAGCGGCCCGCGATATTCCAGAGGGGCGTAGGGTTTCGGGTCGAAGGATTCTTGATGGGCCATTCCGCCTGGCAGGAAGATAAAGATGACGCTCTTGGCCGTCCCTTCTTTGGACTCGTAGTTCTTTTGATCCGCCATCGCTTGGCGAACTCGAAAGAAATTGCAAAGCGACAGACCGCCGAACGCTCCCACGGTGAGCAAATTACGACGGCTGAGCAAATGGTCGGTACACTTCATCTGATCCCTCCTTCAGCAGCTGGGGGCCTCCCCCGAAAAAACTGTTGAGTTAGTAATGCCCTGCTCCCAGCCTGCGGGCCACAATCGGCCACGTCTCTTACGCAGACTGAATTAGATTCAAGGCTTTCCCTCGCTGGACTGAAATCCCAGTCCGCACAGATATCTCTAACCATTAGTGGAATCGATCGACTCGGTTTTGCAATACGATTTGCCGGTTCTGGGTGAGCGGCAGGTTGGTAAACTAGGCAAGGAATTGCGAAAGAATCCCCGAATTTACTCCTCTGATTGAGTGAACTCGTTGCAACGGCAGCTATTCTGCCTTTAGTTTTGTGGGCTTTTAACTTTTTTTCCCCAGTTCGGAGCTTGGAAATGGTCGGATACACAGTCGCGTGTCGTTTCGTGAGTGGAGACCAAGAGCTGGCAAGCAAGTGGCTCGCTTGGCTGCGCGATGGTCACTTGCAGGACGTGATTAGTGGAGGGGCTCGGTCGGCCGAAGTGATTCGCATTGATGACGGCGTTCCCCACTATGAGATTCACTACCGTTTTGAGACGCGGGAGGCGCTCGACCGCTACCTTCGCGATTTCGCCCCCCACTTAAGGGAAGAAGGGCTTTCGAAGTTTCCACTCTCTTTGGGGCTGGAGTACCGTCGCTCGACCGGCGAGTTCTGCTTGAAGATGCCCGCCTCGGAAGATTAGGCCGGAAAGTCTGGTGTCAAATTGTATCAGTTGGGAAAGTTCTCCCCGTAGCTGAGACTCTCCCAGTCAATTCGATTCTTCCAAAGTCAACGGTTTAGCGCGTCGATAGACCGTAGACGGAGTGTTCTGATCCGCGTCCTCGGACTTTGGAATCAGGAACGCCGCCGTCCAAGCGCCTTGGAAGCCGGATTGCTGTACGCAGAGGTCACTCGAACATGTCAAGCAAACTCACCTCTCTCATTACGATGCTTGGAAGCTTGGTGCTGGTTTGCGGACTGAGCCTCAGCACATTCGCACAAGAAAATTCGAGCTCGCGGTCGAGCGAATCGCTGCGTTCTCTCTTGGGCCTGCCCCAACAAAAAGCTGCACCGCAGCCTGCACTCGCAGTTGAGCGCGACCCGCTATCAGAACTGGACGAGCCGCTCGTGATTCCCGCGAGTTCTCTGCGAGGGAACCTCCCCAGCAGCCTCAGCGCAGCGCCGCTGACACCTCGCTTTGAGTCTCAAGACACGATGCGCCAGCAGACGCAGCAACAACTGAACAACTTTATGCGACCAATGTCTGAGGTCTCGATCGACATTCGCGAAACGAATGTCCGTTTGCCTCGCGACCGTTCGACTGAGTTACAGAATTACGTGATGAACGACTGGACCGTCACAGGATCGCCCGAACTAGCATACTGGTGGGCGGCTCCGAACATTCGCTACGGGCAGTTGTACTTTGAGAACGTAGCGCTGGAACGCTACGGGCAAACTTGCGGACCGCACAAGCAAGTTTTTGCTTCAGCCGGACATCTTTTCTGTTCGGTGTGGGCCGTGCCTTTCCAGATGTGGACGGCACCGGCCGGTTCATGTGACACGCCGCTCGGCTATTGCCGACCGGGTAGCGCGACGGGGCTGTACCGTCAGCGGTTTATTCTCTGGCGATAAGAGTGCGTGGGGAGAACGTCCTTTGAGCGTGGCGCATTGGGGCCGCTGGGACGAATGGGACTCATGAGACTTTTGGGACTCATGGGAGAGTAACAGCCGAGATCGATACCGCACTCGCGCGTTCGGCGGGGTCGGGAGACCCGCGCCGAGCGCGGGGTGAGTTCGGGAGCCCCGCGCAGAGCGCGGCTTACGCATTCCGCCTCGGCGGCGCTGGGCGCAGGTCTCCCGACCTCGCCCGGCTGCTAAAGCCCGCATTCCGCTGCATTGTCAAACCTTGCGGGTTGTTCCGCTCGCACCAGCCGTACCTGTTTTGCTGTTGGGGTCGTAACGGCTGTCCCGATACTTCCAGTTGTACGTGGCATTCCGCGCGTAGCGGCTATTCCTTTTTTGCGAGCCCAATCCATGTTGCGGACGGGAAAGACTTCACTCACAGGTTTCGGCTTACTGGCCGCGGCTGTTGTTCTGCTGAACGGCATCGCCGGATGTCGCTCAGCCAAACCGGTCGCCCAGGACCTCTCCTGCCCCTCTCCGAAATGCTCGGAGGTGCTGCAGCAGATTGAGACACCAGATCTGTGCGACGATAGCTGCGAGGATCCGACTGACCTTTTGAGTGGTCCACCGATGACGATCTCGACTTTCCAGGAGATGGAGAGTTGGGACCTGACGCTGGAGGAGGCGATTGAGATCACGCTGCGTAACAGCAAGGTCCTGCAGAAGCTCGGCGGCGTGGTGGTCAACTCGCCAGTGGGTGCTCAGACGCTCTATGACATCGCGATTAATGAAACGAATGCTCAGGGGAGTGTCGAGGCGGCTTTGAGTCAATTCGACGCTCAGGTGGCGAGCAGCTTGTTCGTCAACCACTCGGAGCGGAAGTTCAACAATATCTTCTTCGGCCAAGGTGCTCCGACCTTGATTACTGATTCCAGCGCATTCCGCTGGGAGATGAACAAGCAGACGGCTGGTGGTACGCGTTTCGCGGTCCGCAACTTGACCGACTACACGCGCAACAACTCGCCTGTAAACCGCTTCCCCAGCGTCTGGGACACAGTCAACCAGTTTGAAGTCCGCCAACCGCTGTTGCGTGGATCGGGAGTGCAGATTAACCGGATTGCTGGGCCCAACGCTGTGCCGGGCGTGTACAACGGCGTGATGATTGCTCGCATCCGCAGCGATATCAACTTGGCCCAGTTTGAGGCTGGCCTGCGTGACTTAGTTCGCGATGTCGAGCGCAACTACTGGGAGTTGTATTTCGCCTATCGCGACTTGAATACTCGACTCTCAGCTCGCGACGCGACTCGCGCGATTTGGGAAAATCGTCAATTGGTGCTCGAGGCAGGCAAACTGCGTCCGGACGAAGAAGCCCAGGCTCGGCAGCAGTATTATTCGTTCCAACTACAAGCTCAGACTGCTTTGACCGGTGCTGCACAAGGTGGCGGTGTGCTTGGCTCGGAGCGCAACCTGCGGCGGTTGATGAGCCTGCCAGTCAGCGATGGCCGCGTCATTCGACCAATCTCCGATCCCGCGATCGCGCCGATCGTTTTCGACTGGGAAGCTCTCCAGCAAGATACTTTGACCCGCTCGGTTGACATTCGCCAGCAGAAGTGGGTGATCAAACAGCGTGAATTGGAACTGCTTGCCTCCAAGCAGCTGAACATGTGGGACCTCGATGCTGTTGGGCAATATGGCTTCCGCGGTTTCGGTAACGACCTGTTCGGCGGACGAGGGGTTCCTGAAGGAAGTGCCGTGGCTGACCTCTGGCACGGTGACCTCGATGACTGGCAACTTGGCTTGCAGTTGCAGGGACCGATCGGCAATCGACTGGGCCACCTTGCCGTCCGCAACGCCGAACTGCGACTGATTCGAGACAAGACGGTACTGCGGGAGCAGCAGCGACAACTACTGCATGACTTGAGTGGTAATTACATCGAAGTCGATCGTGCTTTGGAGGCAATCAGGCTCGCTTACAACGGCCGAGCGGCTGCCTCAGAGAACTTGGATGCCAAACGAATTCGCGAACGCGAAGGTTTGGAAAACGTCTTCTTCCTGCTCGATGCCCAGCAGCGTCTGGCAACTGCCGAGAGTGCTTTCTATCGCTCTCTGGCCGACTACAACCTCGCCTTGATGAATCTGACTTACACTTCTGGCGGATTGCTCGACCGCTACAACATCTTCCTGGAAGAAGGTGATTGGGACAGCGGCCTGAAACTGATTTCTGATCGCAAAGCGGGCAAGATGGTCAACGTTGGCCCCAACTCAGGCCAGCGGGATCTGGACCCGGTCACCAACGGTCCCTTCCCGCAGAGCTACGACAACTTGCCGCTCGCGTCTGAAGAAGCCGCACCGGCAACTGCTCCCGAGGAACCACCGTTGCCGGAACCTGCTCCGGCCGGGTCCCTCCCACCGAAGCGCTGAGTTCATGGCCGGAGAGCCCAAACCGCTTCAAATCACAACGGCTTGACTGCGTCCAACGCACCAAGCAGCTTCCACAATCAATCAGCCTAATGCGTTATTAAATCCAACATTTCTTGGGTCCGACGGACTTCTGTTCCGTCATCAAAGCCTTGGATCGACGGACTGCAAGTCCAGCTTACGAATGGAAGTCCAGCTTACGAATTAACTCAACCCTGGTTTTTGGCTTTGACAAAACACTAGCCCGATCGAGAGCCGGATTCGAAGTAAGCGTGAATAATGGTTAGAGCTTTCTCAGTGGACTTAAGAGCTAACAGCCTGCTCTTCGGCAGCCTCTGCGGGCGGCCAAAATGCCACCAGCAGCATTACCCCGGCCAAAATTGCAACCGACATTGGCACGAGGAACAATTGCTGGAAATTGACAACCTTGGTCTCGGGATCAGTGTAAACCTTTTGCATCAGATATGGACAAATAGAGTACGCCAACAGGGCGCCAACCCCGAGAATCATCACATTGAACAATCCCTGTGCACTGCTCCGCGAGTGTTTTGGCAGGTAACGGTCGACGAAGATGTAAACAGTCGCAAAGAAAAACGCATAGCAAATCCCATGCACTACTTGGATCAGAATGATCAGCCATGGGTGCTGAGGAAAATAAGCATAAATCGCAAATCGCGCAGCGTGGCCCAACACGCCAATAATCATGGTCCACTTCCAGCCTAGATTTTTCAGTACATCTCCCAAAATAAACATTGTCAAAATTTCAGCTACCTGCCCGATACTCATCACGGGAGTCACCCAATTTGAGGGAATTCCAACCTGTGGGCTCGACAGGAAAATACCTGTCCAGCTGAAGTAGCAGTTGTGAACAAACGAATCGAGCAGCGCGACAATCCAGAGGACCATTACGAAAGGCGATGAAAGCAGGCGAAGCGAGTCAAGCCATGCCAGACTGCTGGACGTTTCGCCGGGGGCCGGTTTTTTGGGAGGAGTATGAGGCAGAAGTAAACTCAATCCGGACAAGGCGAGCGAGGCAACTCCGGCAACGATGTAGGAGTATCGAGTCGCCGCCTTAGCGGCATCACCGGTCAGCGGCGTGCCAAGGGCCGTCTTCAACCATTCCACTAGGCCTTGCGGATTGGCATCGCTGACTTTGGCCCAATCGACCATGATGAAGACGAAAGGCCAAGCAGCAAGAATCCAGCCAATCGTTCCACCCATGCGGACCAGACCAAATTCTTTCTCCGGGTCTTTCATCTGCGAAAAAGCAATTGAGTTGGTAATTGAAATGGTTGGCACATACAGCAAACAGTGCAGCAGCATCAATCCAAAAAACACCCAAAAGCTGGTGGTGAAAGCCAATCCCAAAATCGCCAAGCCACCGACCAGGTGACTCAGGCCTAAAAACTTTTCAGCCGCAAAATTCCGGTCCGCGAACTGATTGCTGAAAAACATTCCGACAATCGCAGCAACTGGAAAAGCATTCAAAATCAACGATTGTTCCGAAAACAACCAGGCGACGTCCTTTAAGAGATTGTTGGAAAATATCCCGCTCAACGCCGCGGGAGGTTGGTCCGCCGAGAAACCGAGACTGGGAAGGTAACCGAAAATCAAAGGCAACCATGCGCCCCAGATAAAGAACTCAAGGACCATCATCAGAAAAAGCTTGAATCGAACTCCGCCGCTCATCTAATTCGTCTCCCTCTTGTCTCACCATTGCCGGATAATCGACTCGTAATGCCAACTAGCGTAAAGCGTCAACTGGCGACCGACAATCACCGAACTCCGATTTTTTTCCCAACTATTTGGCGATGCTCTGCCAACCTCTGACGCGTGCCGAAAACGATCGAACTGTCCGCAGGATTCTTTACAAGCGGAGCACTGGTAAACCAAAAGTCCGCTATACTCTAGAGCCTTCGGCCAACAACCATTTCCATGAATTTGCTAAATTCCTCTCCCTTAGCACCCTTGCTCCGAGCCGAAGATACCAAACCGCCTCATCGGCTGCCAATGCACTGACTCTCCCATTCCAACTACTGACAACCTGTCTCACTTCACAAGTTCACCATGAGCGAGTTTGCCCAGTTCGCTGACCGCCTCAAGCGGCCCATCGATGTCAAGCTGTACGATTTTCAGCGCAACGAGCGACTGCGGCACCTAATCTTTGCTTCGCAGTTGACCCCGCAGCTACTGGAGAAGCTGCGCCGGATGGCGGACATGATTCGCCAACTCTCGCGGACCAAAGAGGGAAACCTCCAGCTCAAACAGTTGCTGGCCCATCGCCGCGCGATGCTCTACTTCTCTCAGCCCTCGACACGGACCTTCCTTTCCTTCATGGCGGCCTGCCAGATCCTGGGCATCACCTGCAATGAGGTCCGCGACCCCAAGACCTCATCAGAAGCCAAACGCGAATCGAAGATGGACTCGATTCGGATGTTCAGCAGCTACTTCGACGTGATCATCATGCGGACGCCAGAGCCGAACTTCGCCGAATGCTGCGCCTATCTGATGAACGAGCTAGAGTCGAAAGAGATGCGCTCCGTGCCGATCATCAATGCCGGCTCAGGCAGCGATGAGCACCCAACGCAGGCGCTGCTCGATATGTACACGCTGATGCGAACATTCAGCACCGACTACAGCCGCGAGTCAAAGCAATCCCGCTTTGTCGAACTGCAATCAAGCACATCGGATCTCCAGCCCGGCATTGCCAACAAGACTTACCTCTTCTGCGGCGATATGGGCCGCGGCCGAACCGTGCGGAGTCTCGCCTACACGATCGGCCAGTACCCCAACGTGCGACTCTTGTTTGTCTCCCCCGGTCACGAAACCCTGAGACTGGACGAGACCACCAAGAAACGGCTACGGAGCATGCGAGCCGACATCCACGAGTTCGACTCGCTCGACGCGTCGCTCGACGGCCAACCGATTCTTACGCTGGCCGATGCCGTCTATATGACTCGGATCCAGCGCGAGCACAATTCCACGCAAGATGAGAGCGATTTCTCGAAAATCGATTTCAGCCAATACCAGCTGACTCCCGCTCGCGTCGCCACGATGAAAATCTACGCGCCGATTCTCCATCCCTTCCCGCGGGACAGCGTGATGGGCGAGATCCCCACGACAGTCGACAACGATTCGCGGGCGATGTACTTCCGTCAAGCGCGGAATGGAATGTGGGCTCGGGCCGCCCTGCTGGTGCATCTCTTCGATGCCGCCGATGACCTGTTCATGCTGCACAACTCGCGGTGAGCGGGAAGGAAGAGAGTGGCTCTCAGTCCAAAAGTTCGGCGATGCACTCGGGCGATTCGTTGCGGACTGAGTTGACATACGTCGAGACTTCCCGCGCGTCCATCGCCTCTTCGGGAAATGGCCGGAGCAACTCTTGCAGCGATGCCGTCGCGGTAGCTGCCCGCTGGTCGGACTCGGGGTCATTCTTTTTTGCTGGCGGAATATCGGCCTCTAACCAGCGATGGAATTCGTTCGGCGGAATAATCACCGGCATCCGGTCGTGAATCTTGGCCATCAAGCCGTTGGCCGTCGTGGTCAGTACAGCGACGGATTCGACGACCTTTTCTTCCGCGGTCCAGCGTTCCCATATGCCCGCCATACAAAACGGCTGGTCGTCAGCCATCGTAATGTAGAACGGTCGCTTTACTTTCCCCTCACGCACCCATTCATAAAAACCATCGGCGACAATCAAACAGCGTCGCGATCGAAACGGCGACCGGAAGGAGGGCTTTTCGTGAACCGTCTCGGACCGGGCATTGATCATGCTATAGGCCGACTTGCCGTCTTTGGACCAAGGCGGGACCAGCCCCCACTGCAACTGAGCCACTTCCAATTCACTGCCCGGCGCGGGCACCCGGCGCACGCAGGCAATTAACTGAGTCGGTGCGATGTTGAACCGGGGACGGAGCTGGGGGAAATTCAGATCGAGCGAAGCGCGCAGGAACCAGCCCGCCAGATTGCTCGCTGGTGTTCGCAAGGTAAACCTGCCGCACATGAGCTAAGCCCTCGATGAAAACAGATCAACTTCCCGCTGGAGCGCGATAGAAACGATTTCCGAGCAAATACTCCATCGCAAAAACCGCCAGCAGCATCAGGATGACCAGCGGATAAAATTCCTGTCCCTTTCGCGCGGTGCCCTGCTGCCGCTGAATTTGATTTTGGTCCTTGGCGAGCTGAAATCCGCCCGGCCCCAGAATCGTATCAAGCTCGCCCGGTTCCAGCCGCGTCAAGTCAGTGTCCGATGGATGCGCGTTGACGCTGAAGCCCCGCAGGACGGGCCCGTCGAGGATACCTTTTAAGCGATACTGCCCGGGATAATCGGTGAAGCGATAGCGAAGTTGTTCATTGGCTGCCGAGACTTTGGTTGTCCCTTGTTTCGGTTTGGGTGTGAACAGCGTGTAGTTCTCGGGATACTCGCGCAGGTCGTTGGTCAAGGTCGCCAGTTGCCCCGTTTCGACATTCAGCGAATCGGTCTCGAGCCGCACGAGGTACGAGACCATCTCGCGCGTCAGCAACCAAGCGGGCAAGGGCCGGCCTACGAACAGATCGTTCCAAGGCTGCTTGCCGAGCGTACGCCGAGTCGGTTCGGCGAGCGGAGTCGTCAGTAGCAGCACGCGCCCCTTGTCGAGCACGTTCTCGACCAGCGCGGGCTGGCGGTCGCTGTACGAAGCGAGCACCTGCAGCGGCGTGGCTGGCTTCTCCGGCACTTCTACGCCCCAGTGCGAGTAAACCGGAAAGGCGCTCCAGTTCAGATTCGATTCGATCGGCCGGAACTCCTGAAACAAGGGATGCGCCAGTCCATTGGGGCGAAGGAACACGTCCCCCTCAGGTCGCGACCAGGCGAACGTCAACTCGACGCCGAGCACCCCACGAGCCGCTTCGCTCAAGAAACGATCATCGACTTTTCCATCGCCAATCGCGTTTTGGCCGAGAGTCATACAGAGCCCACCGCCTCGCCGCACATAATCTCCTAGTTGTCGCCAAGTGGCTTCTTCCAGCGGGAGCGGATTGAGAAAAATGACCGCATTGAACTGATTGAAATCGACCTGATTGATTTGAGCTTGGTCCAAGGTCGTGCAGTCATAATTTCCCGCGGCGGCTCCGGCAACACTGCCCGGCGCGATAATCTCGCGAATGTCGGCTGGGCTGACCTCCGACGGATGGACCAGTAACACCTTCCAGGAGTCGCGGACTTGGAAAGTAAAGTAGCGCTCGTTGTCGAGCTGCATTCCATCGGTACCTTGAATACTCAACCGCCCATGGTAAACCCCGCGCGGCAGCGGTTCGTTGAACTCAAACTGCAGTGCAGCGGCGCCGTTCTCGGGCACTAGGACGCTTTGAGCGAGCTTCCAATACTTGTCGGGGACAATCGTCTTGCCATCGCGAATCGTCGGTAGCGAGTCATCGGGCTGTTCAATCTCCAGCTCCAAAGTCCGTTCCAGTGCCTTGCCTTGCCGCCCGAGGTTGACGTCCATGCGCAGCGGAACGCCGCGGGCGACGACGGCCGACTGGAGTTGCGGATTGGAGATTCCCAAATTCACAATCTGATTAGTGCCAACATCGATTACAAACACCGAACCGGCGGCGATCTCTTTCAACTTCTCTTGCAGCTCACGGCTCTTTTCACTCGACCAACTGGCTCGGGTCAGGTCAGTAAACAGGTAAACCTCGCGCCGCTCATGCTTGCCCTCCCCGAGCAGCTTCAGACCACGCTGGAGAATCTCAGGGAGCGGCAGATTGAGGTAGCTGATCTCCAGGGTCGTAATCCGCTTTTTCGCGGCCGCAGAATCGACGGAAAAGAAGGGCTCGTCGTCGCGAGTGTCGAGCACGCAGACCTCGCTGTCCTGAGGCAGCAGTCCGACCGTTGCTGTTGCCAGTTCCTGAGCCCGATCGAGGCTGGAGCGATTCTCCCAGCGGTAACTCATTCGGGGCGCGTTGTCGATCAGAATCAAGGCGCTTACGGGGGCTTCAGCCTGGCCGAGGATTTGTCCGCCTCCCGCCGACCAGGCTTGTTTCACGTTCCAGCCGAGCCAGCCACCGAGCAGCAACCAGAGTGCCGCCATTGCCGGGAGCAGTCCGCGAGCGCGCTTCGGGTTGGTCCAGACCGCATAGACGACGAGGCTGGCGACCAGCCATAGGGCTCCGATTCCGATGACCCACAGCCAATTCGCGTAAGCGGCTGCTGCGACGGCCGGTCCGGCGAGCGCCAAGGCCAGTAGCAGGAGCAGCAGGCAGCGAAGCAGCAGGAGCACCCACTGCCGCACGCGCAATTGCCGCCGATTGGAACTTGCCGTCTTCTGCAAAAATCGCAGGCCGGGAAAAACGAGCGGCTTCGGCTTGGGCTGCATCAGCAAGTGCAAAATAATCGGCACAGCCAGCAGTCCGGCTCCGAGTAACAGCACAAAAAGATTGGCCACCGCCATACTCAGGTCCTCGTCCGACGATTGAGCAGGTATTCGGTCAGCGCCTTGTCGAATTGCACGCTCGTGTCGAGCGGCACGTA
>JBJTQD010000948.1:0-3519 GCA_046075445.1 Planctomycetota bacterium | reverse complement strand
GAGACGAAAGCCGAATTTGGTCATCTTCAACAGGTCGATCGAGTTTGGCTGAGCTCTCGACGAGCATCGTGCGAATCGACTTGCCGGTGATCTTGTCCTTGAAATTGAGGTCGACTTTGCTGCGATAACGTTCATTCGTCGGAGCAGCCGAAAGTTGAGACCCATTGCCTCCGATGGTTGCCCCTGGTGTCTGGGGATTCGCCGTTGCCGGCGTTTCCGTTTGAGGAGCTTCCAGTGTCGGGAGCGCTTGCTGGCCAGCAACAGGCGCTACCGGTTCCGCTGGAGCAGTCGGAGGAGTCGCCGGTTGAGTCCCCGGTTCCTGCATACTCGCCAGGGCCATGGTCATAGGCAGGTTGGCAGCGGTTCGGAGGAGAGGCGTCACCCAGTTCGGTTGAGTCCAGCCGACTTTGGGAGGATTGAGCGTGCTGCCAGTTGCTGGAGCTGTCGAAGGAGTCTGACTCGATTTTTCCGTCTTGATGTTTGCCGCATCGAACTTCACTTCGTGCAGTTCGAGCTTGCCCTTGAATACCTCTTCCAAGATTTCATCCAGCCGCTTCCAAGAGTCGCCCTTGGCGACATCCGGCGAAGGGACATTGCTGTCAATCTTGAAGACACGGTTGGGGAGGTCCTTGTCATCCAAAGCAGTCGCGACAAACGTCACCTTTTCGTCGCGGAACTTGTAGTCTTGCGACTCGAGGGTTTTTTTGACCTCGTCTGCGGTCATTGCATCGCGGAAAACGATTTGAGCTGTCGATCCGCCTCGGAGGTCGATGTCGAGCAACTTATTCCCCAATGAGAACATCCCGATGATTCCTAAAAGAATAGTGATCAGGGACAGCGCGAAACAGAGCCGCTGCTTGCCGAGGAAGTCGAAGACCTTGTTGGACGGGAAAACCTGCATCATCTTCAATTTGGTGACCCAGCCTTGTCGTTCGGCGATATTGAAAATCGTCCAAGAGACGAAAATCGCCGTGAACATGCTGCTGACGATGCCGAGAATCAGGGTAATCGAAAAGCCCTTGAGTTGCTCGGTACCGATCACATAAAGAATCAAGGCGGCGAGCATGGTTGTCAGGTTGGAGTCAACGATGGTTACCGTTGCCCGCTCGAAGCCGGTTCGGAAAGCAGCTCGCAAGCTTGCTCCCTTCTCCAGCTCTTCCCGAATCCGTTCGTAAATCAAAACGTTTGAGTCGACCGCCATACCAACCGTCAAAATCATACCGGCCAGCCCCGTCAGGGTGAGCGGTTGGTTGATCGCCATCACCACGGCCAGGGTCAACACGAGGTTGAGGAACAATGCGATGTTGGCAACAGTGCCAGCAAACAATTGGTAGTAAACCATCACGAACAGAAAAATCGCGGCATAGGAGACGATTAGGGCATAGATTCCTTTTCGCTTCAGTTCTTCTCCCAAAGTTGATTGAACGAACTGCTTGCTAATCGGCGCAGGATTGAGAGCGACGTCGATTTTGCCGCTCTGCAGAGTGATGATCAGGTCCCGGATTTCCTTTTCACTGAAGCGACCTTCAATCACGCCGCTGCTGGAAATCGTCGAGTTGATCGAGGGAGCCGAGTGAACTTGGTCATCGATGACGATCCCGAGGAAGCTTTTGTCTTCGCCGTTAGGTCCAGTCGGGGAGTATTTGGTTGTGAGCTTTCGCATCCGCGATACGCCCGGACCACGCAAGGAGAACGCGACGCTTGGCATGCCGCGGTTGTCCATGCTTTGGTTGATATTGTACAAGTCCTTGCCCTCGACGTTCATGTCTTCTTTGGGCTCGATCATCAGGACTTGAGGGCTGCGGATTCCTTTTTCCTTCAGCCAAACAGCGAAGTCACGACCGGGTTCGTTGTTGGTAAAAGGAACTTCGTTGAGATTGATCAACCTGCCTGTTTGACGGTCTCGTACGAGCGCTCCAGCAGAGTCAGGCAAGTATTTGACCGGCACGATCGTGTCAGGAGTAATTTCGCCCGTAACGTCTTCTCGGGCTAGAGAGTACCAGCGAGCCGCAACGTAGGGCTGCCCTTCAGCGTTCTTCAGCATCACGCTGCGACTGGTGTCGCCTCGGGCTGCCATCGCTTCGGCTTCGACAATTTCCTTGTTGTGCATGCCACCCCGAGTCGCGACGATGCGGAACATCAGGTGACCGGTGCGAACCAGGCGTTGCCAGATTTCGTCGGCTGCCGATTCATCGACTTCGGGAATGATCACTTCAATCTTGTCGGCACCCAAGGCGCGAATCACGATTTCGCTAACTCCACCCGGGTTAATTCGCTGTGACAGCACACCGATGATGTCGGCTGCGGTGTACTTGTTCATGTTGGTCGTCTGTTCGCCATCGAAGGCGTCGAGGTTCAACTGGCCGACGAAGTTGATCCCACCACGCAGGTCGACACCGAACTTCGGTGGCCATTTAGTGGCGATCATCAAGGCAGCGAGAGCCACCACCAGCAGAATCGTCCAAATGCGCCCGGTTTGCTCGGGCATCCTAATCGACTTGGAGAAGCTGCTCGCAATGAACCAGGTCAGCACCACGGCTAGGACCACCAGCCCAAGCAGGCCGGGTCCAGACTTCCACCAAGGGAGGGCCGCGTTGGCAGCGCCGGTCTGAGCGAGGACGTGAGTAAAACAATCGAGCGAGTGGACCAGCATTGTTTAACTTCCAGAAAACAATAGTAGCTGTTCGGTAGTCAATCGTCCGCATCAGCGGACAACGCAAATTTCAGTGAATCAAAGCAAGTAGGAAGCTGAACCCTCGAGGGGGAGTCAGCTGAGTGGCTAAGCGGCTGTTTCTTAGTGCCCGGGAGGCGACAGCCAATATCAACCGCTCTAGGCGGCTCCATCTTTCGTGCCGTCGCCTTCTTTGACGACCCGGACGATCGATTGTTTGAGAACTTGAAGCTTGGTGTTGTTGTTCTCGTCAATTTTCAGCGTCACGAACTCAGAGTCGCCGCTGATGTTGACAACCGTTCCGAGAATACCTCCGGCCGTGATGACCCGATCGTTTTTCTTCAAATCGTCGAGAAATTTCTTTTGCCGTTGCTGTTCTTTTTGCTGAGGCTTTTGAGTCAGCATCATGAACAGAAAAATCATCGGCAGCATCATCAGGAGAAAGGTCCACATTCCGCCGCCGCCAAGCCCATCGGCTGGGGCCGCAGCACCGCCACCGGCGGGCGGTTGACCCGCTCCCGGGGGCGTCGAAACTTGGGCCATCCACAGAAACAAACAGTACACTTCGCTCATTCTTTCCCATTCAATAAGGGAGCCATCATTCCAGGGCCGACTTGGTAGCCGTTTTCCCCCGGAAATAACCCGCTATCTTAAAACTTTCGACGCCCACTCACAAGGGCGAATGGCGGCCCCTAAAGGTCTCAGAGGCCCAGAAAATGGGCGAATACAGGCGAGTTGAGACGCTAAACGGTACTCGGCTGCTCTCAGAGTCAATCGGCTCGTTGTTTCGGGGAGGCTTGAAGACTGAGTGCTACTCCAGCGCTAACCAAGTTCTACAGCAGAGCTGA
>JBJTQD010000947.1:0-1980 GCA_046075445.1 Planctomycetota bacterium | reverse complement strand
CCCTATCCGCTCAGAGGTGTTTGCGGAGAAAGTGGAGGTGCGCAGCGTGGAGGTGCGCAGCGCGGGGGTGGTGAATTAGCGCGGTGTGGAGCGATTGAGGGCCGCGACAACATGTGAGCGGGGCTTCTTGAATCGGTGGATTAAAGTCCGAACTTACTTGGAATTTGGTTCGGTATCCGTTGCGCTTCCCGAGATTGCTTGAATTGCAATCGCATTGATCATCTCAATTCGCGGTTTACTCAGGTCGACCCCTCGCAGCGAGCTCGGTAAAGTTTGCCGAAGGCTGGCTTCGGCAGACTTGTCGCCCGAACGTTGCTTGCAAGCAATTAACCAAAGGAGTTCCGCGAGCTGGTATTGATCGAGTTGGTCTGAACTCGGGAAAAATGCTCTTGTCTCGTTCAGCAGTTTCTCGGCAGCGTCATGGTGTCCGAATTCGAATAACAGCGAGGCCTTGACCAATCGGATTTGGCGAACTTGCGGATGTTTTGCTTCCAACTGCGCGCTCACATGCCGCTCTATCATCTCCATCGCCCGCATCGTCTCGGCCTCCAGACCAGCTTTTCGCCAAAGCCTGAGATGGTTTAGTTCAGTACTTAGAAGGTTCCCCAAGGGCGCCTGCTCAAGTTTCTCGACGTTGTTTAGAGCCCGCAGGTGAAGAGCAGCTGCCTCGCGAGATGCCCCGGTTTGCTCAGCGATTCGGAAAAGGTATCCGAGCGACTCGATCGTTGCTTGGGTCATTGGCGCTGCTGCGTCAATTTCGGATTCGATGGTGGCAGTTAGTAAGTCCCAGGCCTCGTCCCGCTGATTGGATTCCAGCAGTAACAGGCCTTTGTGCGAGGCAGCGCGGTTAAGATAGGTTGCCGGTGAACCTTGCTGGTTGCTCAGTGCCAAGGAGTAATTTTTCTCAATGTATTCTCTGCCCTCGACTACTTTGCCCGCGATGACGTACACGGTGCAAAGATTGCCGAGGTAGTGCAGCGATTCAATATGTTCTTCGCCATAAAGACTCGCTGCGGTCCGAAAGCAATTCTCCAAGAGTTCAATGGCTTGCTCGGCCCTGTTTGTACGCAGAAAAGCAACGGCCAATTTGTTTTTAGCTTCCAAAGTGTCCGAGTTAACCTCGCCGAAGTATTTTTCGCTGTCTGCAACAACTTGCGAAAGCAGTGGAATCGCTTCCTCGTACCGCTCAGCGTCAAGATAAATCGCTGCTTTCTCTTGTAGTGACAACAATTGCCTTCGGTCCCCCGCCGGAAGGTTACCACGGTAATAGTCAATTGCTTGGTTGATGTACTTTTCGGCTTCGTCGAATTCCCCGAGAGCCCTGAGATCCTCCGCGATAGCTCGCTGGCAGTCAGCTTCGTTAATACTTCGTCTCGCACGAGATGCGCTGCGAATGTTATTCAGGCATGTGTTGTGTGCTTCCAGTGCGGCCTGAGGTTGTCCACTGCCCAACAGGGCTCTGCCATAGTCGAGTGACACGGAAACTCTGGCGGGATGATCGAGAGCAACTGTGGTAGAGAGGTCATTCAACATTCTTTTGAGCATTTCGCGAGCTTCTGCGTATTGCCCCAGCGAGGATAACGCCCGGGCCTCGATTAAGTCGAGTTTTAGCGCAGAGAGTCCGGGACCGATTGCCATTGGGTAGTCCTCGCGGCTTTCACGAATCACTCGAATGACATCAAGGAACTCTTTTCGATGCTCGTGGAGTCCGGCAACCAGTTCAGTCAATTTGACGTGGTAAAGCTGACTAGGAGCTAAGTTTTCGCGCGAGGTTTTCAAGTGTTCGTCAAGCAGTTTCTGAAGGTCGTCGAAGCGACCAGCCTGCCGGTAGCAGTCCCCGAGTTCGCTTACCAGAATTGCGCGGTCAGTCGGTGAAGAATCTGCGAATTCGTGTGTGAAGTCCTTTTCGAACAGTTTGATTGCGGTGTTTATCTCCTCTGTCGTTACTGCGACTGAGGTCAGAAAGCGATTCAAAGGAGC
>JBJTQD010000946.1:0-4834 GCA_046075445.1 Planctomycetota bacterium | reverse complement strand
ATGACCGAACGCACCTTCAACCGCATTTCGCCCTTGCGCGACGTCGCCGTGCAGGGCCGCTTCGGCGCCGACAAGGGCGCCGTCGGCGTCACCTTCATCACGGTTGAGCGCCCTCGTCTGTTAGCTCGACCATTGAGGAAGTTCTGATTTCTCTTTGCCCCATTCGGGCCAGAGAGTTTTGGGCTGGAGTCTTTGCTCCGGCTGCCAACTCCGTATCTCAAAGAATTGAAAGCCGAGGAGCAGTGATGGGCGGACGCTTAGTCGTGCGAAGTCCGTGGGAGCCAGCTTGGGCTGGAATTGGGTTGTCTCGGTTGGCCGCCGCGTTTCTCTTGCTGCTGGGCATTTCGCTGGTAAATCAATCCTTTGCTCAAGAGTCGGAAGTTCCGACGATGTCCGAGGCCGAGGCGGTCGAGTTCTATAAGACCAAGGTTTTGCCGGTCTTGGAGAACAACTGCTTCGAGTGTCACCGAAACGACCCGGAAGACTTGGGTGGTGGATTTTCGCTGCGGTCGTATAAGTCGATCACCAAGGGGGGGGAATCGGGCCCCGCAATCGATGCGGCTGACCCGAAGAACAGCTTGCTGGTGAAGGTGATCAACTACGACGTCTACGAAATGCCTCCCGACGGCAAACTGAAGAAAGAGGAGATCGCCGATATTACCCGCTGGGTTCAGCTCGGAATGCCCGGGCTGGATGCCGGTAGTGAAGAAGAGCAAGCGAGCGGCCACAAGCCGCCGCAGGTAGACGAGCAGGCTCGCGCCTGGTGGGCGTTCCGGCCTGTCCAGCCAGCCGCTCCGCCGACTGTCAATGACGAGGCTTGGGTTAAAACGGAGGTTGATCGCTTTGTGCTGGCCAAGTTGGAAGCTGCGGGTATCAAGCCGGCGCCGCCTGCCTCGCGTGAAGCCTTGATTCGACGCGCTTACTATGACTTGATTGGTTTGCCGCCAACGCTGGAGCAGGTCCAGCAGTTTGTCAACGATTCAGACCCGGCGGCTTATGAAAATCTGATCAACACGCTGCTTGAGTCTCCGCACTATGGTGAGAAGTGGGGGCGGCATTGGCTGGACTTGGTTCGCTATGCCGAAAGCAATAGCTTTGAACGCGACGGCACCAAGCCGTTTGTTTGGCGGTATCGCGATTACGTGATCCGAGCTTTCAATCAGGACAAACCGTACGATCAATTTCTGACCGAGCAATTGGCGGGTGATGAGTTGCCAGAGGTAACTTCGGAAACCTTGGCGGCGACCGGATACTATCGTTTGGGGCAGTGGGATGATGAGCCCGCGGACAGGTTGCAGTCGCGCTATGACGAGTTGGATGACATTCTCGCGACGACCTCACAAGCGATGTTGGGGTTAACGGTCAACTGTGCGCGTTGTCACGACCACAAGATCGATCCGATTCCACAGGCGGACTATTACCAGATGCTTGGTTATTTCCATAACCTTCGCGGCTACGGCGATGGAGGTGTGAAAGAAGCATCAACTCGAAAAGTTGGGACGGCCGAGTCACAGGCAGCCGCTGAGGCGCAGCAAAAGCGAATCGCTGAATTGACCGAACAGATGCGGGCGACAGAGGAATTGGCGAAAGCCGACTTTATCCCCGTCGAGCACGAGGAATTCCAGTACGAGTTTCAGCGCATCCCGCTGTTGAAGAAGCGGGTTGGCAAGGTTCTGACGAGTGAGCAGTTCGAGCAGTACGTTGCCTGGTCGAAAGAGCGAAAGCAACTGGAGCAGAATCCAGTCGCTGGCGAGCAGGAGATTCTTTGTGTTAAGGAAAGGGGGAAAGAGATCCCGCAGACGTTTGTGCTGGCTCGGGGGAATCCCCATGTTCAGGCCAAGCCAGTTCAGCCCGGCTTCCTTTCGGTGCTCTCCCTCCCTGTCCCGGAAATCGAGACACCTGCCCATGGCGAGTCGGCCGGTCTGCGGACGGCGTTTGCGAAGTGGCTGACTAATCCTGAAAATCCGTTGACCAGCCGTGTGATGGTCAATCGCATTTGGCAGTATCACTTCGACCGCGGCATTGTGCGTACGACCAGCGATTTCGGTTACCAAGGTAGTCAGCCGACGCACCCCGAGTTACTCGATTGGCTTGCGGCTGAATTTGTCGAGCGCGGCTGGAGCATCAAAGAGATGCATCGGCTGATGATGCTCTCAAGCACCTATCAGATGGCCTATGTGGCTAACCCTGAACTGGAACAGCGCGATCCTCAGAACGACCTAATGTGGCGGTTTGACCTGCGGCGGCTGACCGCCGAAGAGATTCGCGACTCGATTTTGTTCGCCAGCGGCAACTTGAATCTTGGAAGAATGTACGGCCCAAGCATCTACCCTTTGATGCCGGCCGAGGTCTTGGCTGGTCAATCGATTCCCGGCAATGGATGGGATACCTCCAAGGGAGATGAGCAGAATCGTCGCTCGGTTTACGTCCATGTGAAGCGCAGCCTCAAGCTGCCAGTACTGGCGAACTATGATTCGGCTGACAGTGACTTCAGCTGCCCGGTTCGCTTTGTGACGACGCAGCCAACGCAGGCGCTGAGCATGCTCAACAGCGACTTTAGTTTGCAGCAGGCTGAGAAACTGGCTTCGCTGGTTCGGGAAGCTCATCCTGGAGAGCTGTCCGCGCAAGTCGCGATGGCTCTTGGGCGGGTGACTCAGCGTTCGCCTCGGGCAGAGGAGGTCGCTCGCGGGGTCGGCTTGATCGAACGCTGGACAAAAGAAGAACAATTGGAGCCGCAAATGGCTTTAAGGAATTTCTGTCTGCTGGCTTTGAACCTGAACGAATTTGTTTATCTGGACTGAGTCGGTCGAGCGATTGCTTTAGGGATCGGTAAAGAGAAGAGGTAGATTGTTATGAGCGAGCAACCACAGCCGAAATCCAGAGGCGGAAATTTTTGCGGCCGAACTCGCCGCGAATGGTTATGGGAAGCGGGCGCGGGCTTCACGGGCGTTGCTTTGGCGGGGATGCTGGACCAAGGATTTTTCACCCGGCAAGCGATTGCTGCCGATGGGGAGACGCAGTGGAAGAATCCGCTCGCGCCCAAGCCGCCGCATTTTCCGGCCAAAGCCAAGTCGGTGATTTTCCTCTACATGTATGGCGGCCCGAGCCAAATCGATACCTTCGATTACAAGCCGACAATGTATGGGATGGACAACAAGACTGTAGACGTGAAAACGTTTGGCCGCGGTGGCCATAAAAACAAGGGGCGAATTGTCGAGCCCCGCTGGCAATTCAAGCAGTACGGCGAGTGTGGGAAATGGGTCTCTGACCTGTTTCCGAATCTGGCACATTGCGTCGACGATATTGCTTTTGTTCACAGCATGACGGCCGACTCGCCGATTCACGGATCGGCAATGCTGCAAATGAACTCCGGCAAGATCACCAGCGGCAGTCCTTGCATCGGTTCTTGGGTGAACTACGGACTCGGGTCGGAAAATGAAAACCTGCCGGGCTTTGTGGTAATGCTCGATAATCGCGGAGGTCCGATCAGTGGCCCGAAGAACTGGAGCAGCGGATTCATGCCCGCCACTTACCAGGGCTGTATTGTGCGCTCCGAGGGGACGCCGATTTTGGATCTGAAACGCCCTGAGTCGATCAACGACAAAGTGCAAAGGCAGCTGCTGGACTCGCTGCGGGATTACAACGAGGAACATCTCGCGCAGCGCGGAGGGAATTCCAATTTGGCGGCCCGCGTGGCCAGTTACGAATTGGCTTACAAGATGCAGGCGACAGCGCCTGAGGCAGTCGACTTGGCGCAGGAGACTGAAGCGACCAAAGAGCTTTACGGCATGAATGACCCGAAGTCTGCCTACTTCGGGCGGCAGTGTCTGATGGCGCGGCGACTGGTGGAACGCGGAGTTCGCTTTGTGCAGGTTTACTCTGGCGGCAATCACAACGATGCCAACTGGGACGCGCACGGCGACTTGAAGATGAACCACGAGTTGCACGCCGGGGAAACCGATAAGCCGGTTGCCGGGTTATTGAAAGACCTCAAGCAGCGGGGATTGCTTGACCAGACGCTGATCGTCTGGGGCGGCGAGTTTGGACGACAACCGACTGCAGAGTATGCAGAAGGGACAGGCCGCGATCACAATGCCTACGGCTTCACGATGTGGCTAGCGGGTGGGGGCATCAAGGGTGGAATCAGTTACGGAAAGACTGACGAATTGGGAGCAGCAGCGGTCGAGAACCGCTTACATGTGAAACGGATTCACGCAACGATTCTGCACCAGATGGGGCTCGACCCGAATCGGCTTGCGTACTTTTATGGCGGGTTAGATCAAAAATTGGTTGGTCCCGAAGGGGCTCAGCCGATCAGCGATTTGATGGCCTAGGGTGGCGGTGTTTGCGTGGCACTTCTGTTTCGGTGGCACGGCCTTGAGGATTTGCGAAGGGCGTGGTGACATGCAAGTTGGTAAGGCGTTCAGGTTTCGATAGCGTACGGAACGCTCAGCGTAGTTCTTCCGGCCTGGCCGATGCGCGATCTCCGGTTTTCTCTTTGCGTCTAACTATGGTTCTGCGTTGAACCGCCCGTGCCCCGCGGGGGGGGCGACGTGCGGTTCGACCTTTTTGAATAATTGTGTTCTCAAACCCGGGGTGGCGCGGCCGGAATGCTGCGCATTTGCCGGCCGATCTACCCCTGGCTGGAGGCTTGAAGGCCGTTGGCCAGAAGAGCCGTGTAACGATGGTGCGCGAAAGTGAGCATCTCCACGCCCTTGGCAAAGCCTCAGGAGCTGTCACCCGAGAACTGACTGCCAGCGAGGGTCTGCCGGAGCACCGTCTGGACCTAATTCGGATTGACGCAAAGCGGGTGGCTCGGTATTCCTCCCTGCAG
>JBJTQD010000945.1:0-5325 GCA_046075445.1 Planctomycetota bacterium | reverse complement strand
GCTCGATTCCAAAGCTTCGAGCGAGTCGGAGTTTGCCGAGGCTGTCGACGACTTAGGAGCGGCGCCGAGCGAGGCCGCCATCAGGGCATTCAGTTGACCTGCGGCCGAGTAAGCTCCCAGAAATGCGTCCTCTTCGCTGCCGGGCTCGGAATTCGTCAGGCCCAACTCTGACTGTTCGAGCGAAAGTCCTTCTGGCGAATCGAGGAGCTGGGCGAACATCATCCCGCCCTCGCCAGCGTTGAGCGACGGTGTGGAGTTGCCTGGAGTTGCAGAGCCAACCATCCCCATCAGCATGCTGAGGAGTAAATCAGGAGATTGCGAAGTGCTGACCGTCGTCATATTGGACCAGAAAAAATTTCGGGACAAACGCTTAAAACGCGTGGCTGCTAGGAGGTTGCAACTCCAATGCCAATCCGAGTGGAGTCGGTCGACGGCGGCCGGAGTTGGCTGATGAGCGCAGAGCGACTGCGAGCTCGAGGAGAAAGCCGTCAAAACGCGGCTTGTTTTTTGATTCTGCCTGCGCGATTGAAACCGTTTAGCGCCTGGTGCCAGTTAAACCTTAACGATTATCCGGCGGTAGGGATTGGCCAGTTTGACAAGTTATTTGGCAACAAGTTTTGCGAATCTATTTTGCCGGATTGGTTATCGTGCAGTTGGCGGAAAACTTGCCTATTGGGCAGGGAATTTTTTTCGGGCGGGGGAAAGAGGGAAAAACACAAAGGCACAGGGGACGCAGAGGGGGAAGGGAGGGGCGTCTGCGGGGCATGTCCTAGTCAGGCGGGTCAATTAAACGGTCGAATGGGACTCGTGGGACTCATGGGAGTCGTGGGAGGGAGTATGGTAGCGTTTCAGCGCGACGCCGGGTTTCGGAAACCTGCAACGACGATTCTTGACCTTCCCCTGAGGTCCGATTCCGCCATTAAAAAACTTTGTGGCGGTCTGGCCGCTGCCAATCAGGCGGCGCGGGTGTCGAGTTCGCGATACTCGTTGAGTTTGTTTGTGATCGTTCGCGGAGTGATCCCGAGGCTCTCCGCAGCGAGGCGTTTGTTACCCTGAAATCGATTGAGGGTCGCTTCGATAATTCGCCGTTCCATCTCGAATAGGCTGAGGTCGCAGAATTCGGCTGGCAAACTTTCACTTTTGCGACCGGGTGCCAGGTCCAGAGGCACATCGCGCACGACCTTGTGCTCGGAGAGAATACAAGCGCGATGAACCGTGTTGCGCAATTGCCGAATGTTGCCCGGCCAGGAAAATCGCTTCATCATCTCAATTGCGTTCGCGCTGAACGCTTCGACTTTGGCAGGCGACTCGGCTTGGAATTTCCGGCAGAAGTAGCCAACCAGCAACTCCAAGTCTTCAGGCCGTTCGCGAAGCGGGGGAAGATGAAAGTGAACGATATTCAGGCGGTGGAACAGATCGAGTCGAAAGCGACCGGCGGCTACTTCTTCCTCGAGGTTTCGATTCGAGGTCGCAAGAACTCGCACGTTCAATCTTACGTTCTCGTTGCCGCCGACTCGCTGGAGTTCCTGCTCTTCGAGCACGCGAAGCAATTTGGCTTGGATACGCAACGGCACTTCGCTGATTTCATCCAGCAGCAGAGTACCTCCCGAGGCGAGTTCAAACTTTCCAATCCGTTGTTCGTGAGCGCCAGTAAAGGCGCCGCGTTCATGTCCGAAGAGTTCGCTCTCGATCAGGCTCTCAGCAAGTGCGGCGCAATTTACCCGGATGTAGGTTGCCTCTGGCTTGCGTCCATGCCGGTGAATCCAGCGAGCGAGGACTTCCTTGCCCGTCCCGCTTTCGCCAGTGATTAGCACAGAGGCGCTCGAAGCGGCGACGCGCCGAGCGGTGAGCGCAAGCTGGTGAACGGGGCGGGAGCAGACCATGAATTCAGGATCATCAAGCAAAGACCCTCGCGGCTCCGATGGCCCATCGATTGCAGGCGTTGGTTGCTCACTTTCGCGTGCCAGGCCCTTGGCCGGATCGAGCGGTCGGTAGTCTTCGATTCTCAGTAATTCGGTCATTGAGTTCTCGCCATCGAACAACTTGAAACGGGCACTTACTGAGCACCGCCGGAATAGGCCCGGCGCATCTGCAGCGAACGAACTCCCACGTTGACCTGTGGAAGCAGGCGATCGCGAGCTTCTTGTGCGCTTTTCTCCAAGCGAGCAATTTTGGCCAGCATCGCATGAAACAGTCCTGTCAGCTGGTTTAGCTCCGCCTCAGGTCGAGCGGTCCCTGACAGGCTGGTTTGGGCTGCGCCTGCTGCCGCGCCGAGCTGCTGAATTTTCTGGAGGTGCTGGAGCACCTGCTGGGTCGCTGACTCGCTCCACTCACCCCGGTCGGAGTCAACGAGCAGCTGCTCCAACTGCCGGTCAACCACTTGGTACTGTTCGAGGATTTCCTCGAGCAAGACCTGAACGGGGTGGGCATTACTTTCTGTTTCCATTGGCATTTGCCTCTCCGGAGACCGCTTTCAGTGATGCGTCCAGGTCGTTCAAGGTCGCTGCAATTGACTTTCTCCGTTCGACATTATCCAGCCACCAGCGAGCCGCTTCGACCGGCCGAGTGGGGCGACGACTTTCGACAAGCGCCCGATAGCCTTTCTCGGCAGCTGGCAAGTCACCAAGAATCCGGTGGCAGCTGGCGACGAAGTAGTCGGTCCAGATCGCGTCTTGAGGCTTGTCCACTTTGTCAGCGACGGCCAGATAAGTCTTCAGTGCCAAGTCGTAATTTCCCGTTTGGAAAAGGCTGTTCGCCAATTCCAGAGGATCGACAGCCGAGGGGACGACGGTCTCGCCGACATATTTTGGAGCCTTATTTGGATTCGTCGAATGACCGGTCGTCTCATCGTTCGCTGTGAGACTCGGCAGTGGAAAAGCTGGAGGCGCGGTTGCTGTGCTTGCTCCGCCTGAATGCTCTGCTGAGTGGGCATCACTTCCATGCTCCGTCTCGCCATGAGCCTGTGACGAATGCTCGCTGGTCGACTCAGCGCCCGCAGCTGCCGGATTTTGATAGGCCTTCAGCCTTGCTTGCTCTTCCGCCGCTTGTTTCTGCTGAACGAGCGAACGGATCAATTCCATCCGCTGCTGGATTGAGCGAAGTCGTTGTTGATAGGGGTCTTCACCAGGGACGGTATTCGCGATGGGGAGTTTTAGGTCCGGGGCGGCGCTGTTTTGCAGTTTTCGAAACTCCTGCAGCGACTTGAGGAGCTCCTGCGGGAGTTCGCCTTCAGCTGGTGCCGTGCCCTGCCCATAAAGTGTTCCGCCTGCGCACAGGGAGGCGCACAACAACAGGGTTGGCAGCCAGCGAGTTGTGGCAATTCGAGAGACGAGAGTGAACCCGGAGAGAGCCCGAGTCAGCTTGGCAGGTTTCATTCGCTGGTTCATTTCTGCAGATTCTCCTGAGGCAGCATGCCAGCAAAACAGAGAGCGGCAGCGTAGGGCTCGCCGATTTGGCGGTAGGCCAATCCGAGCGAGGTCAGGACGCTTTTCTGTTGTTCCGGGGCGAGCTTGGCAGCGAGCAATTCGCGGCCGGTTGCAATTGCCTCGGGGAATTGCCGTGATTCGAGTTGAGCTTCGAGGATTTGAATTTTTGCGGTGGTAGCCGTTTCCAGATTCCCTGCTCGGGCCAGGTGCTGGTAGCAGCGAATTGCTTCTGGGTAATCTCGATGTCGCTGATGTTGAATCGCCAGTTCAAACAACAGCCGTTCCCGCCAGTAGGTCTCGGTGCATGCGGCGAGCGCTGCTTCAAGCTGCCCCAAAGCCTTGTCATCGAAACCCAGATTCTGCCATGCGCGACCCATCAGATAGCGATCGATCGTTGAGAGCGAGGGAGAAGACTGCAACTCATCCATAAACGAGACGAGCCGGTAACTCTCATTCCGCCTGGCCTCTGGGAGTTCGGATCCCAAAAAACGCGAGAGACTTCCAAGGAAACCTGCAGTGACCTTTTCGGGATTCTCGTTGAACAATTGCCGCTGCTGAAAAATTGCCTGATTGGCCGCGAACGGTTTATTTTGCAGGAGGTAGATTCGGGTCTGCTGGAGGACTGCCTGAGTTGTCAGCGGATCTTCCTGCGACAGAGAAATCGATCGGCTAGTTGCGGCGAGGGACTCGTCTAGTTCACCCAACTGAAGTTGGAATTGGCTGATCAGAAAATAGGCCAAAGCCGCAATGTGCTTATTAGACGCGGTATCGATGGCACGGTAGAGCAGGGCGACTGCCTCGTCCATCCGGCCCAAAGCTGCATTCATTCGAGCTTGGTTGAGATGAATTTTGGCGGCCATATCATCTCGGGCACCAGCTTGCAGGGCCGCCTGATACTCGGCGCCGGCTTCGTCATATTGCTTCTCCAACAGCCGGAGGTTTCCTTGCTCAAAGCGGGCAAACGCAGTTCGGCGGTCGCGCGGAACATTTTGAAGAAACTGCTGCCAAGTCCGATTAGCGGCAGCCAATCCTGCGTCCGCTTCCTGTTCCTGAGTGAGTGCCGCAATTCGAATCGTCGAGCCGTCTTGGCTCCAGCCGAGTCGAATCGAACCGAGCATCGTATCGAGGACGGTCCCGAAATTGAGCTTGTCGAAATGCAGCGACTTGCTTCTTCCCTTGAGCATTCCAGGGGCAGCTTCATCGAACTCGAATTTCAGTCCGGTCGCTGCTCCAAGCTGCTCAAGGAGTGTCATCAGGGGAGTTACTTCGAGCTGTGCAGCGAGAGTGATCGTCTCAGCTTGGTCTGATTCACGGGCGAGCACTTTCAGGCCCGCGGTGTTTTCCGCGGCGGTTGGCTCCTCGTGTTTCTCGCCCGCATGTGCATCGTCTGCATGTCCCTCTCCTGCATGTCCATCTGTTGTGTGAACTGGCTCGGTCGAGGCCAACATCGGTTTTGGGGTTGAGTTTGCTTGGAGCACGTCAATCGTTTGCTCCAAATCGATCGCCGGCGAGGAGAACTCGACGCCATCGATACTGAACGGATCGACCGCGCGACCTGCAAGTGCGATTTGCCGCTGGGCAGTTGCCAGTAACGAAAGGACTTCGCCATCGAGGAACTCCGAGCCTGTTTCGAAACGACTTGACTGAAGCACAATATCCGACAGCAACTCAATCGCTTCGGATGGCTTACGATTCATCAGCCAGACGCGAGCCAAACCTGCGAGGTTCAAGACCTCGATCGGGCGACTGGTGGGTCGCTTAATTGCTTGGAGGTACGCTTTTTCAGCCAGCGAGTAATTTCCTCGCAGTTCTTCGGCAAGAGCCAACCGGCAGAGCACGACCGGGTCGGGGTGCGATTGTTCAGACTGCAGAATCGAGCGAATCAGCTTAAGTGCGCCGT
>JBJTQD010000944.1:0-2544 GCA_046075445.1 Planctomycetota bacterium | reverse complement strand
ATCCTCGACAACTTCTGCTGGGGTTACACCGATCGCCCCGAGACGCTCGGCTCGCTCGTTAGAGCCGCGCTCGCTTGCCGCGACCTCTCGCTCGCCTTCGGCACGCCGTTCATCAGCGGAAAAGACAGCCTCAACAATGAGTTCAGCTACACCGATAGCTCAGGCAAGCGACAAACGATTTCGATCCCTTCCACATTGCTGATTAGCGCGTTGGCGATCGTTCCCGATGCGAATCGCTGTGTGACGATGGACCTGAAACAGCCAGGCAACCTGCTCTACCTCGTCGGCTTGACGGGCGAGCACCTTGGCGGCTCCCATGCCATGTTCGTCGACGGTGATCACCGCCGGGGAAATCCGCCGACCGTCGATACGGCTCGAGCCCAATCGACCTTCCGCAGCCTGCATCGCGCAATCCAAAGTGGAATGGTCCGCAGTTGCCATGACTTGAGCGAAGGCGGTTTGGCCGTCGCATTAGCTGAGATGGCATTTGCCGGTGAATTCGGTGGCCAAATTGAGCTCGATAAGATCCCGATCGATTCGGCAAATCCGCCGACAAGCGATTTCTCACGGCTCTTCTCGGAATCAAATTCGCGTTTCGTCTGTGAAATAGAACCTGCCCAGCGAGAGGCTTTTGAGCGGGCTATGCCGACAGGATTGTGCGCTTGCATCGGGACGGTCGAAGCGACATCCCGCCTGCAAATCACAAGCGGCAATCAGACCGTTCTCAATGAAGACATTTTTGAACTCAAGCGGATTTGGCAACAACCGCTCGATTGGAGTTAATTCGATGCCGAAAGTACTTTTGATTCGCGCTCCGGGGACTAACTGCGATGAGGATACGGCTCACGCTTTTGAACTAGCCGGTGCGAGCACCCAAGTCGTGCATGTCAACGCGCTCGTGGCCAATCCCCGCCAAGTGCATGACCACGATATCTTCTGCATCCCGGGCGGATTCAGCTACGGCGACGACATCGGCGCCGGCCAGGTTTTGGCTCTTCAAATCAAGCATCACTTGCTGGATGAACTGCGGAAATTCCGTGACGACGGCAAGTTGATTCTTGGAATCTGCAATGGCTTTCAGGCGCTGATTAAATCTGGGCTGCTCGTCGAACCCGATCCGAAGGGCAATCGCATCACGCTGACTTGGAACGATAACGGTCGTTACACGGATCGCTGGGTGCGTCTGAGTCCGCGCGGAAGCAACTGCGTCTTTCTGCGCGGCATTGAGTCGATGTACCTGCCGATCGCACACGGCGAAGGAAAGTTTGTTGCCCGCGACGAGTCGATTCTCGACCAGTTAGCGACGCGCGGACAATTATCGCTTCGATATGGTGACGCTGCCGGAGCAGATAATCCGAACGGGTCAGTCCGGGATGTGGCTGGGTTAAGCGATGAAACAGGGCGTGTGTTTGGTTTGATGCCACACCCGGAAAGGCACATTCACCGCACGCATCATCCACGGTGGACGCGAATTCGCAGTGAAAGCGAACCGGATGGGTTAGCACTGTTTAGGAATGCCGTGGGGTATTGCGCGTAGAGAGTTTGGCGCTTGGGGTGTAGGACTTTTGGGACTCGTGGGACCTTTGGGGCCTTTGGCACTGATGGGACTGACGGGAACACGGGTGAGGGCGGCGTTTATTCGGCGTTCCGCCCTACGTCCCCACATATTGTGTATAGACTCGCTTGGCGACGACTAGGTCCGTGGTTCCCTCGATGATGGCTCGGCCGTCGGGAAAAAGGGTCAACAGATATTCCGCGAGTCGCAGTTTGGCGAAGTACCGGTTACGGGTCACCTCTCCGACTCCGTTCCAGCGGCGTGCAACTTCCTCAAGTGATATCGACTGTGCTGTGGCGGGACGAATCTGAACTGCATTTCGTCCGCAGAGGATGGCGGTTTGACTGCCGCGCTCGCCGCTGAGCCACTCGTACTTTTGGTTGTGGCAAGCCGGACACCCGCTGGTTTCGCGCAGGCGACTGACATCGATTTGCCGATGCCGCTGGTCCCAGAGCGAAAAGCACTGCAGAAATCGGCTTGCGGCGGTGCGGTTGCCGCTGAGCAATTTCAGTCCCTCGGAGACCTGAACTGCGGATATCAAATGAATGATCGGCGCGATGATTCCCGCCGTATCACAGGTCGGCATTTCTGAAGGTGCGGGCGGACCTTCAGGCATCAGACATCGAAGACAAGCCGACTCGCCCGGAACGATCGTCATCGTCTGCCCCTCCGCTCCGAGGCAGCCACCGTAGACCCAAGGAATCGAGCAGGCGAGTGAAACGTCGTTCAGCAAAAACCTCGTTTCAAAATTGTCCGTTGCATCGATGATCAAATCGACATTTTCGACCAACTGCCGAATGTTGCCGGGAGTAACGTCCACTACTAACGGCTCGTACTGGAGCTCTGAATTGATTTCACCAAGTCGGCGAGCCGCAGCAATCGCCTTGGGCAGCTGTTCGCGAACATCAGCTTCGCAGTACAGCGATTGTCGCTGGAGATTGCTCAGTTCCAGCCAGTCGCGATCGACCAGCCGCAGATGTCCTACTCCG
>JBJTQD010000943.1:0-3099 GCA_046075445.1 Planctomycetota bacterium | reverse complement strand
GCTGCCTTGAGCCGCTGCCGCTTGAGCCGTCGCTGATTTTTTACAAAGCGAGCAAGAACCCGAGAGGCAGCTGCATTTCAGATTGCTAAAGCACTTCCCCAGTTCGCTGAAGCAGCTCAAACAGCCGCCTTGCGAGAACAGGTTGCACTGACCACTGGGGCAGAGGCAGCAGCCGGTTGCAGCCGCAGCAGCTGGAGCGACGGCAGGGCCGGGAACCATTCCAGAATTGGGGACAACGTAGGGAGCCGGATACTGAGGCGCGCCTGCATAGGGTGATACGACCATGCCCGGGACTACCGTACCGGGTGCAACCGGCGGAACTTGCGGATAGCCTGGCGCGGGTGCACCAACTTGTGGGTAGACGGGTTGTGGATAAACCGGAGCCGGTGCTACGGGATATCCCGGTGCTGCATACGGTGAAGTGCCGGGGTAGACCGGAGTTTGATAGGGGCTGACCGGCGGAGGAGCGACGGCACCGGGAGTCAGCAGCGTCGTGGAGTTGCCTGGCGGAAGAAAGACCTGATTCCCACTCGGATCGATTGCCGGAACCTGAATTTGTCCAAAAACCCAGGCGCCGGAGAGACACCAAACTGCACAGACCAGGGTGCGAGTGAGCATCGATGCCGAGTGGGAAAACATGACCTGACTTCCATTGCCAAATGTTGAAAGATGGGTCGCACAATACCGCAACCCTGCGGAACCCTAGCATGCAGCAAGGCAACATGTGGCAATCAGGCAACTTGAATGTTGCAGGAAAACATCAGCGCGTGGGCGAAAATTTAGGTTTATTCGGATCACGCCGATCCGGAGGGCATATTCGGCGTCGTATCGTCCGGGGTGTTACGTCCCTGAGGCCCCGCGAAGGGCATGAGGAAGCTGACTTCAGCATTCCAAATAGTGCAAGGCTCTTCTGTCTAACGGCCTTTGCTCGTCAGCCGGGTCCTCGCGCCAGCCCCCGGTTCGGCAGCGCGAGTTCGTTGTATTCCCGATATCGCCCGACTCGGGCGGCTCGGACGGTTCGACGCGGAACCCCAACTAGCCGCCAAGAGGAGACCGGAGGTCGAAGAAGCGGCGAGGTCGGGAGACCTGCGCCGAGCGCAGGGGGAGGAGAACTGCGCCGAGCGCAGGGGGAGGAGACCTGCCTTGAGCGCAGGGGGGAGGAGAAGCGGACGGCTGGTTTGCAACGCGCGATCAACTTGCGCTTCGCCTCGCCGTTGGCTACGGGCTAAACAAAGACAAAGCCGCCAGTGGCCACCACCCGACCTTGTGTCGGTGGAGCCATGACTAGCCGGCTAAGGCCCCGCAGTGCGTTGTATTGCGTATTCGAGCTGCTGAACCGGGGGCTGGCGCGAGGACTCGGCTGATGAGAAAAGAAAGTCTGGCGGCAAAATTGCTAGGCGTGGGAAATCCGGCTCAGCGCGTCCATGATCTCGCCTCTGACGTACTCCGCCGACTCGCTCGCCAGCGCCCCGCGCAAACCAGCCTCGGCCTCACTTCCTCCGATCTGCCCGAGCGCCCAAGCCGCTGCGCCGCGCACAAGTTCCTCGGCATCGTTCAGGCTCGCGACCAACGCCTCCGTTGCCGGCGCAAATCGCTGATTCCCTAAAACCAAAGCCGCGTTCCTCAGCATGCCCCGCCGTCTCGGTCGCCACAGCGGTGTGGCGCGATAGCGATCACGAAATTGTTCCTCGCTGAGCGAAAGCAGTTCCAAGAGCGACTCCAGCCCTGCCTCGTATCGCGGCTGAAAACTCGGCTCATCGGCCAGCGGCGAGAAGCGATTCCAGGGACAAACGTCTTGGCAAATATCGCAGCCAAAAATCCAATCGCCCAAGCCGGATCGCAGTTCCTCGGGCACCGGTTGTCGCAGTTCAATCGTCAGGTAACTGATACACTTGCGGGCATCGAGAACATAAGGCTGAGGAAACGCCTGAGTTGGGCAGGCATCGAGACAGCGCCGACAACTGCCGCAGTGATCAGTTTCGACTTTGGTTGCAGTGGGAAACTCCAAATCAGTCAGCAGCGCGGCGAGAAAGAAATAGCTACCTCTGCGGGGATTGATGAGCAGCGTGTTTTTTCCCTGCCATCCAAGCCCTGCGAGCTGGGCAAACTCTCGCTCCAGAAGCGGAGCCGTATCGACGACACCTCTGACGGAGGCCTGAGGAGTTTGCTGTAACAGCCAATGCTCCAGTTCACTGAGCTTCTTCCAAATCAGGTCGTGGTAGTCGACGTTTCCCCAAGCGTAACGGGAGACTCGGCCTTTCCCCGGTTCACTTCCACCCGGAACTTGGCTGTTGTAATCCAGCCCGAGCAGCACCAAGCTGCGGACCCCTTCGAGCACATGCCGGGGATGGGCATAAGCCGTTTTCCTTCGCTCCAAGTACTCCATCTCTCCGGCGTAACCGGCCTGCAACCACGCTTCCAAGCGTGAGAACCCCGTAGGTTCGACGGCAGGGGCGAATCCGACCAGCGCAAAACCTAACCGCTCGGCTTCCGCTCGTAACGACTCTGCCAGTTGCGCCAACTCAGTTCCGCTCATTCCGCTTCTTTCGAGGATTCCGATCAGCCGGGTCAACTTGCAAACCGCGTGTCCCTGTTTAGTCTGAGATCAAGGTGACTCGCCACCCGGAAGCTCTCGCTTCACGACCTTTTCAATTGCTTCACCGCCGTTCGACTTTCGAGGAACCGCTCCATGTTATCGCTACACCGACTTCTTTCACTCGCTCTGTTGCTGGGTTTACTCGCCGCCGCATCCGACCTGCAGGCTCAAAATGTATACGGTCGGACTTACGGAGAAGGCTATGGCTTTGGACTCGGTAGCCAAGCCCCCTTCTTCGTCGGCAATTTTGGCTATGTCCGGCCCTCCGAAGAGCTGCCTTACTTTGCCAAGTTCCCACCAGTTTATTACAGCCACATCGTGCCGCGTCCATACGGCGTCAGCCCTTATGCAGCGCCTCCGGGGATTGTTCCAACCGAGTACATGGTCCAGCCGCTGGCACAACCCGAAGTGATTCGCAATCCGTATGTCGACCAAGCCCCTGCGGATGCCGTAGAAGAAGCACCTGCTGCCGAAGTTGAAGCCCCTCGCGCCATGATCGAATC
>JBJTQD010000942.1:0-1828 GCA_046075445.1 Planctomycetota bacterium | reverse complement strand
CGGCACCGTCAGCGGAACGGATTCCGACCTCCCTGCTCAAGGGCTGACTTATTCGATCGGCGGCGGAGCGGATGCGGCTAAGTTTACGCTTGATCCGGTCACCGGCGAACTGCGGTTCGTAGCTCTGCAGAATTATGAGTCGCCGGCGGACTCCAATGCGAACGGAGTCTATGAGGTGGTCATTCGAGTCAGCGATGGAGAGCTCTGGAGCGAGCAACTGGTTCAAGTTACTGTGACCAACCAAAACGACCAGCCCGTATCAGTGAATGACACCTGGTCATTTGACGAAGACACGGCCCTCGACGGGACTGTCGCGACAAACGACTCGGACGAAGACGGCGACTCGCTCGGCTTCGAGTTGCTGGAAGGTCCGGCCAATGCGGCCAGCTTCCAGTTCAACGCCGATGGTACCTTCCACTACTTGCCTGTACAGGATTACTACGGAACGGATACATTCCGTTATCGGGTGAGCGATGGCGCTGGCGGAACGGCTGAGGCGGTTGTCACACTGCAAATTCAACCGGTAAATGACGCGCCGGTTTGCATCAGCAACGCCTTCACCGTGCTTCAGGGAGCTACGCTCGAGACGGTGACTGGCGTTTTGTTTGATGATAGCGACATTGAGAATGATCCACTGGTTGCGATTCTCATCGCTCCACCAACCCGTGGTGTGATCACATTCCGAACCGACGGGTCGTTCGTTTACGAACCACAACGGGGCTTTATCGGCACGGACAGCTTTATCTACGTCGCCAGCGACGGTTTGACCACTGGTACGCCAACCACGGTAACGGTCAATGTTGATGTGAATGCGGCTTTACCACCGCCCAGCCCACCTCCCTCCTCGGGCGGAGGCAGTTCCTCCTCCACCAGCGACAACAGCGATTCCGATAACACGAATTCGGACTCTTCCTCCAGTACGGGCGATTCCAGCGAGGACTTGGTTGGCGGCGGCCCGCTGACTGGTGCGGGTGGAACGACTGCGGGCGGAGCAAACGGATTCCAGTCCGAGATTTACATCCAGGATGAGACGGTTCGACCACCGCAACAGGATTTGGACGCGGCAACTGAGTTTGTTAGCCTTGATCAAATCGCCGACGCGCAGCAATTTGAAGCCCAACTCCTCGAAAGCGCCTTCCGGCTGCGCGAGCTGGTCTCTGCTTATCTGGCAGATTCGGACGAGGGCGAAGTCGTAAAGGCCAAAGTCAAAATTGGCGGCAAGTTAATTGAAGTCAATTTCAGTCGCCGCCAGCTGTGGGAACAGTTGGCTTATCTCCAGCAGCAACTGGAAGAGAACAAGAGCAAGCAAGCCGACTCGTCAATCGAGGAGTTTGGTTTTGACTTGGGTGCTGCGACGATGGCCGCCTCGCTCAGCTATATCATTTGGTTCCTCCGCGGCAGCGCGATGATGGCGACGATGGTAACTCAGGTTCCAGCGTGGAAAATGGTCGACCCACTCGTGATCCTCGACTCACTCGACAAGAACTACGCGGCCGAGTCTGAGGAAGCTGACAATTTGAATTCGTTCTTTGAACAGCCCGGCAAGGGATAGTGTTCAGGGTTGTCGCGATCGCTCGGCCTCGGGTTGACGGAGATTGGCGGGCGAGAAGTGGAAGTAGAAGTGGAAGTAGAAAAATCAAAAGTCCAGCACACCATCGGTACACGGCTCTTCGGCCCGACAGTGTGAGGTGGTGCGGTTCGTGTCCGCGCAACATTGGTACACGGCTCTTTAGGCCAACGGCCTTAAAGCCTCCAGCCCGGGGTAGAGCGGCCGAAATACGCGCAGCGTTTCGGCCGCGCCACCCCGGGATCACGGACGCATTTATTC
>JBJTQD010000941.1:0-1666 GCA_046075445.1 Planctomycetota bacterium | reverse complement strand
CCCACTCGCAACTCGCAACTCGCAACTCGCAACTCGCAACTTTCCCTCAACCAGCCCCAACCAACCACTCATGGTCGCAGGCCCGAAAGACGATCGGCTCGCGCGGCAATCGCTCCAGCCGAAATCCCGCGACAAACTCTGCTAGACTCTGCGGGCGAAGTTCTCCGAAGCCCGACCACCACGCGATCAAGCCAATCACTCGCTCGACCGGCACTCCGAGCGAACGATACTCTTCCAGTCGGAACCCACCGTGTCGCTTCGCCAGCCGTTGACCGTCTGGGCCGACGAGCAGCGGCACGTGCCAGTAGTTCGGCGGTTGGAATCCCAGCAGTTCGTGCAGCCAAATCTGCCGCGGCGTCGAGCCCAGCAAATCGGCTCCCCGAACCACATCGGTCACGCCTTGCAAAGCGTCATCGATTACGACGGCAAGTTGGTAGGCAGCCGCGCCTTGTTTATTGGTCACTAGAAAATCGCCGACCAGTTGCTGGACGTTCCAGCTCTGTTGGCCCAAAATCCCGTCGCTGAATTCGAAATCCTTGTCAGGAACGCGAAGCCTCCACGCTGCTCCCGGAAGATTGGCTTGAAACTCACAAGCAACTTGCTGAGCCGGTCGGCAGGTCCCCGGGTAGCGAAGTTCGTGCTCGTCGACGTGCGGCGCACTCATCGCCGCTGCTGCAATCTGCGAGCGCGTACAGCGGCAAGGGTAAATCCAACCGCCCGCAGCCAGTTTCTCTAATGCCACCGCGTAGTGTTCAAGATTCCGAGTCTCGTAGGCAATCGGACCGTCCCAATCCAGCCCCAACCAGCGGAGCATTTCGATCGCTTGAGCATCCGCGCCCGGCTTCACCCTCGGGCTATCGAGGTCGTCGATCCGCAGCACGACGCGCCAACCGTGCTGCTGAGCCAAAGCCCAATTCACCAGAAACGTCCGCGCGTTGCCCAGATGCAGTGCACCTGTTGGCGAAGGAGCCAGACGCGTCGTGATTGCTGCGGCTTGCGACATGGCTCTTGGTCAGAAAAAGCGGAACTTCCAGTCAAACCAAAATCGCGACTAGGCCTTCTTCTTTTCCTTCGCCCAAGCATCCTTCAGCGTCACCGTTCGATTGAAGACCAGCTTACCCGGCTGCGAGTCTTTCGAGTCGACGCAGAAGTATCCGAGTCGTTCAAACTGAAAGCGATCCCCCGGCTTAGCCCCTGCGAGGCTCGGCTCCAGTTTGCAGTTCGTCAGCACCTCAAGTGACTTCGGATTGAGGTCGGCTTTCCAGTCCGCACCTGCGGGCACATCGCCCGGGTCTTCGCGGTTCAGCAGCACGTCATACAGGCGCACCTCGGCATCGACCGCGCCGGCGGCGCTGACCCAGTGAATGGTTCCTTTCACCTTGCGTCCATCGGGCGCTTGGCCCCCAGACGTCTCGGGGTCATAAGTGCAGCGCAATTCGACAATCTCGCCCGCAGCGTTCTTGATCACCTCGCGGCATTTGATGAAGTAGCCGTAACGGAGCCGCACTTCATTGCCCGGGAAAAGCCGGAAGTAACCCTTTGGCGGGTTCTCCATGAAGTCGTCCGCGTCGATGTACAACTCACGGCTGAACGGAATCTGCCGCGTTCCTGCGCCCGGGTCCTCGGGATTGTTGATCGCCTCCCGCATCTCGACCTGACCTTCCGG
>JBJTQD010000940.1:0-4596 GCA_046075445.1 Planctomycetota bacterium | reverse complement strand
ACGGTCGAAGCGGTGCGCGGTGTTTACGGCAAGCTTCTGGCCGATTACTTCGGTCCGGACTTTACGATCGATCCAGAGCTATCGCTGGAGTGCTTGAGAATCCCGCACTTTTACCGCGCCTTCTATGTCTACAAGTACGCCACGGGGCTCTCGGCAGCGATTGCCCTGAGCCAGCGCGTGCTCAAAGGTGGTCCCAAGGAACTCTCTGATTACCTCGGATTCCTTAAGGGAGGCTGCAGTCAGTACCCGCTCGACCTGCTTCGCGGGGCCGGCGTGGACCTGGAAAAGCCAGAGCCCGTCGATACGGCACTGCAGCATTTCGGATCGCTGGTCGACCAACTCGATGCGCTGCTGTAGTCAGCACTGATCAATAGCGACGATTACGGAATTGATATTTCCGGACGCGAGTTCAGGCACTGCCAGAGCATGGCAGCCATCAGGACACCGCGAATGGTCCAGCCGAAGGTGCGCAGCCAATTGGTGGCGACCAGCCAGCGGATCGCCGCTTCGTCGTAGCCTTTTTCCAGCCGCGCGTGCATTGGCACGCTGCAAACGGCCGTCACGCCCCAGACCGCAAGCAGCACGATCAGGCCGACGAGCATCCACCAAGGTGAGCAGCCGCGCGGAACCCAGAAGACCAACGCCGCAGCCGTGGCAACTTCCACCAGCATCGCTGGGCCAACCGCCCAACTGGTCCAACTCGTATGCAGCCGCTCGTACTCGGCAAACTTTGCTTCGCCCACATGCAGGAACAGCGGATAGTGGACCAGCTGAACAAGCCAGATCAGCCCCACCATGTACCAAGTCGCAGCTAGATTTAGCAGCAGTAGCATCTCCTTCGACAACGTCATCTCCCGCCTCCCTTCGATTGGTACTGGTTCAAACCAGCCGTTTTATTGACTCAGGACCGTATCCGGCCAAAGGAGTTTAACCAGATTCTCTCACTTGTTCGCGTCTCCAACTGAAGATTGGGATAAAATCGAAGCGTAGGACTGTTTGCGATTATCACTTGCTGATTCGGAGGCTGGCTGCTTGAAAACGCTCTTCCACGTTGTACTTTGCATTGGCGTTCTGAGCGTCTTTGCGCTGGGCCAGCCGTTGCTGCTGCCCGCTCAGGAGGAAGCTCCTTCCCGGATCACCCGCGAGGAAATCGATCGCGACTTTCAAGAGCAACTCCAACAACTGATGAAATGGTGCGATGAACAAGGGCTCAAGCAGGAACGGTCCGAAACCGCTCGCACCCTGTTCTCCCGCGATCCCCAGCGGCAGTACATCTTTTTACCCAGCGGCCCCGTCAGGAAGTTACCGGAAAACCTGGCGGAGTCCTGGCGGAAGCAACTGGAGGAACAGCGCGAGAAGTACGCTGAGTCGCTTTTTGATTTCGCCAGACAAGAGCTTTTTGGAACGCTGAGGGGCGCGAGTTCCTACCAATTACTCCACGAAGTGCTTTACTGGAACCCAGACCACGCCGCCGCGCGAGAGGCTCTCGGGCATCGGCGCGGCGAAGATGGCTGGCTGGCATTCAGCGAACGATTGAAGGTGCGAGCCGCGCCCAAAGTTCATCCGGAACTCAACTGGCCCGCCGGCTCCTATCAGTTGGTTACTACGGAGAATTTCGAAATCGCTTCCCAAGCCGACGAAGCGACGACGCGAATGCTGGCTGAAAAGCTGCAGCGCTGGCACTGGGTTTGGCGACAAGTCTGTTTTGATTACTGGAGTAACCAAGAGGCTGTCCGTTCCTGGATAGAGGGCAAGTCAAAGGCGCGGCCGGCCACAAAAAAGTATCGGGTCGTCTTTTTCCGCGACCGCGAGCAGTATGTAAAGGAACTGGAGAAGTATGTTCCCGGAGTGGAGATCTCGACAGGATTTTACAGCGACAAACTGGAGCTCTCTTTTTTCTACTCCAGCCAAGGTAACCCCGATTTGGCAACGTGGCGGCATGAGTCGACGCATCAACTCTTCAAAGAAACAATTCGCACAACCAAGTCTCCTTTTAATGCTTCGGAAATCTGGCTTGGCGAAGGGATTGCCATGTATTTCGAGGGTCTGTACGACTTTGGTGACTTTGTCACCCTCGGAGGTTTTGATACGCAACGTTTGCAGTATGCTCGACTTCGCGCACTGAAAGATGGCCAGTATCTGCCGTTTAACAAGCTCAAAAGGCTGGGACAACGCGAACTACAAACTCATCCCGATGTCAGACAGATATACAGTCAGTCAGCCGGCATTGCGCAATTTCTGATGACGGCCAACGGTGGTCGTTACCGCGAGGGCTTGATCACGTATCTCGATGCCATTTATGGCGGAAAGTACTACAAGTCAGATGCGTTTAATGTTTGGACTGGCATATGGGATGCCGAAATCGACCGGGAATACCGGGAATTTCTCAAAGTAAAACGCGGCCAAGTGGAACGCGAACTGATCGCGCCTGAGGCCGTTGCCGAATTGGCTTTGCCGCAGGCGGAACTGAGCGAGAAGGATATGGCCCGCTTGGGCGAGTGCACGCAGCTTCGTTGGCTCGATTTGAGTAGGGCGAAAATCGAAGGTGGCGTGGTACGACCCTTGACCGGCTGTCAGAAACTGGGCGAACTTGACTTGTCGGGGCTCAAACTTTCGGCGGAGGATTTTCAGGCACTCGGCGAATTGAAAGCACTGAAAATTCTCAACCTCTCGGGTGTCGAGATCTCCGAAGAGAATTTTCAGGTTCTGGCCGCGATTCAATCGCTTGAGCAGCTGGACCTGACCGGGAGTCAAATTTCGCAAGAGTGGCTCTCTCGATTGAGCCAGACCCGGCCGAAACTGAAGATCGTGAAGTGATCATGAGGGAGAGAGCAAGATGACGGAACTGTTTCGCAGCGCGCCGCGCGACCCCAGGCCTTGGGAACTGGTCGAGCTGAATTATGGGACCGTTAAGCAGCGGCAGTTCGAAGTCGCCGTTCTGCCACTCGGGGCGACCGAGCCACACAATTTGCACTTGCCTTACGGGACCGATCTCTTCGAGGGGACGATTATCGGGCGCAATGTCTGCGAAGCGGCGACGAAGGCAGGAGCCAGCGTCGTGTTGCTTCCCACGATTCCGTTTGGCACAGAGACCAACCTGCGAGAGTTCCCCCTCGCCATTAACCTGAATCCCTCGACCCTGGGGCTGGTGATCACGGATATCGTCCGTTCACTCGAAAAGTCGGGGGTTCGCAAGATTGTTCTGCTCAATAGCCATGGCGGGAACGATTTCAAGCCACTGCTGCGTGAGCTCTACGGACAGACTGCCGCGCATCTGTTCCTCTGCAATTGGTACCAGATGGTCGCCGACGCCTGCCGCGAGATCTTTGAAAACCCCGACGATCACGCCGGCGAAATGGAGACCAGCTTTGGGTTGGCTTACTTCGACCATCTCGTCGCAAAGAATCCCGATGGGAGTCTCGCGGCCGACCAAGGCACGAAACGTCCCGTGCAGTTTTCGGCCGTTGAAAAAGGCTGGGTAGCGATGACTCGGCCGTGGCATTTGCTGACGACAAATTCGGGTGCCGGCAATCCACATCAAGCGTCGGCCGAGAAGGGAAAGCGGCTGATGGGGGTCATTGTCGAGCGGTTGAGCGGATTCCTCTGCGAGCTCTCCGCGGCCCCGATCGGTCCGGACTTTCCCTTTCGCAGCGGTTCAAACGGCTGAGACTTGAAACTTGATCTGAACGCCCAGCAGTTGAGCGAGAGTCGCCTAATTGAGGCGAATTTGCGTAGTCGTTGACCACATTTGGGGCTCTGTTTAGAATCGGGCGTTCAATCGCGGTGGTTGTAGCTCAATTGGTTAGAGCATTGGATTGTGGCTCCAAAGGTTGAGGGTTCGATCCCCTTCAACCACCCTTTTTCATTTTCCCCTCTCTTCATATTCTTTCGCCGACTACTTCCCCAGCGGTTTCTTTTTCGGCGCGACGGTCACCCCATCTTTGACCATGTCGCTGGGATAAATCACGACTTCGGCCCCGACCTCCAGTCCCTCGAGGACTTCGGCGACGGCTTGATTTCGCTGGCCAATTTTCACTGGCCGCTGGATGGCTCGTCCCTGCTGGACTTGGAACACGGACCAATCCGCTCCGCTGCGAAACAGCGCTCCGCTGGGAACTTGCAGGACACTCTCCTCGTCCCAGATGACGATTTCGGCCTCGATTCGATAGCCGTCGCCCAAGCCGCCTTTGCGGACCTGAGGGTCGCCAAGAAAATCTGCAATCACATTCACTCGCTGCTCTTCGACGCCCGGCGCACTCATTTTGGTAAACGCTGCTGGTTTGACGACCCGCACCCGAGCCGCAAGCGCCTCGCTGCCTCCCCAGTGGACTAAACGCAGCGACGCTCCCGGCTGGATCTTAACTGCATCGGTGCTGAGGACATCAACGACGATCTCCAAATCGTTAGGATCACCTACCTCGAGCAAGCGGTCGCCTGCCTGTACGACCGTGGCACTTTCCTCGTAGAGTTTCAAGACGGCTCCGGTAATCGGTGAGCGAATATCGAAGTTCTTCTTAACTTCCGAATTCGTCGATTTCACCGACCCCAAAGCGGCCTGTGCCTGTTCGTATTCGAATTTGGCGATCTCCATTCCGA
>JBJTQD010000939.1:0-4462 GCA_046075445.1 Planctomycetota bacterium | reverse complement strand
CCACCGACCTCGCGTCGGTGGAGCCATGACCAGACGGCTTGTGGGCAATTGAACCGGCCGGATGATTGTTCACGACCGCTCACAGTCGCTCATCGAACGTCTTTAGCCGAACAGTCATGCTCCCACCGACACAAGGTCGGTGGTGAGCCATTGTCGATGCGGCCTTGTAATGTAGCTGGTTAGTCACGGCTCCACCGACACAAGGTCGGTGGGGGCCGCGCTGATGGTTAGCAGTTTAGAGGGGCCGGGCCAGTCATGACTCGAGACCACGAAGGCCTGATTCAAGCGAGGTGAAGTGCGGTTAGTTATCAACACGTAGCCAGTGAAACCCCGCTCATCAAAGCTCCCGCAAAACTTACTCGGAACTCGAAAAGACTCCCCGCATCACCTCAGTCGCAAGACCACGCGCCGGATATCCATGACTGCTGGGCCAGGCTTGGTGCGCGGCTTGATCGCCAACGTCTGATTGCCCGCCGGCAGTTCGACCTCGCCAACACTGATCTGAATCATCTGCTGAAAGTGTCCCGTCTCGACGACGGTGAAGCTCAATGTCTTTCCACCAACCTCGACATCGACCTCCGCACCGCCGCAGCCCTTGCCGCAGCCCTGCTGAACTTCAACTTCGTACCGCCCAGCCGCCGGCACGTTAAACTTCCATTCCGCCCAGTCCTTGGGATTCACCCAGTACCCCAGCACGTTCTTGTGCGACTCCGGCTCGTAACGCATTGTCTCGGCGTGGACGATCGCGTCTTTGGCCTGCAGACGAATGTCCCCGGTGGGCGGCGTGACGCGGGGCTTCCGCCCGGCGACGACTTGATTCAGTTGCCGGCGCCATTCGCTCCATTCGGCTTGCATCTCAGCCGCAGTGCGACCAGCGGCCAACTGCGAAGGATCCTTGTCGAGAGAGAGCTGACGATAGAGGGCCGAGTCGAATTCCGGATTCGGCTCAGGCATTTGAGCGCCGACGCTGGTTCGCCACGCGGCGAGTTGCTGCTGTAAATGGAGGGCGCGCTCGGGTTGCTGCTCGGCCAAGTTGTTTGTTTCGCTGATGTCGTTAGCCAAGTCGAACAGTTCCAGCCGCCCATCTTCAAAGTGTTCGACGAGTTTCCAATCGCCCGAGCGAATCGCGCCTGCCGGGCGATTCCCTTGATTGGAGTAATGCGGAAAATGCCAGAACAGATCGCGCTGAGGCATCGTCTCCCCGCGCCACAGCGGCAGCAAGCTGACGCCATCCAACGGGCCGACGGTTTTGGACTGATCGATTCCAGCGGCTTGCAGTAAAGTCGGGACCAAGTCGGTCAGCACGACCGGCGTGTCGCTGGTGCTGCCCGGGCGGATCATGCTTGGCCAGCGAACGATCAGCGGCTCGCGGATTCCGCCTTCGTAAAGAAAGCCTTTGCCGGCGCGGTAGGGCGAGTTATGAGTAGCCGGGGTCCCGGGATACTCGAGCACATGCAAACCGCCGTTGTCGCTGGTGAAGAGAAAAATCGTTCGCTCACTTAGCCCCAGCTGTTCGACTTTCCGCATCAGCCTGCCGACGGCCTCGTCGAGCGTTTCAATCATCGCTGCGTAAGTTGGATGAAAGGTGGCAGCGTGTTTTTCCGCCAGCGATTGCTGCGCGGCGAGCGGAATGTGTGGGTTGTTGTGAGCGACATAGCAGAAGAACGGCTGGTCGCGGTTGTTTTCGATGAAATTCTCCGCGGCCTCGGTGATCGCAAACTCGCCCTTACCCCCTTCCGTGTCGCTCGGCTCCGTATTCGCCGGGGGCGTTGCGACCGTTTCAAAGCCCTGCGCCTTCGGACCGAATTGACCGTCGCCGAGATGCCATTTGCCGAACATTCCGGTTCGGTATCCGGATCGCTGCAGCCATTCCGCGAGTGTCATTTCCTCGGTCGGCAATTGCCCTTCGATCACGGGCTGGAGCAACTTCTGCGAGTCGGCGTCGGGGCGGCCGGGGAGGAAACTCGTCAGATGCAGCCGAGCCGGAGTCTTGCCGGTCATCAGTGCGGCTCGCGACGGTGAGCAGACGGGCTGGGCCGCATAAGCCGCAGTAAACCGCATCCCCTCCGCCGCGAGGCGATCGAGGTTCGGCGTTTGGTGTTCGCGGCGACCGTAGCATTGCAGATCATTGATGCCCAAATCGTCGGCGATAACCAAAACAATGCCAGGACGAACCGCTTGAGCCCAACTCGCCTCGCCAAAAATGAACATCAAACCTGTGACGCACATCGCGAGCAAAGCAGTGGGAGAGAATCGCCTGTGAGGAGAGAGCATTAACGCTCGTCTAAATTCGGCTGCCACAATCAATCCTCACGAGGATGTCTAGACCTGCTTCGATGTTGGTGTGAGTATAACCCATTGAGATTTAACAATCGCGATCTTCCGGGTTGCTGAAACTCTTGCATAAAAGAACAGCCAAACGGTTCAGAAACGAATTTCATCCCCTATCTCAAGGTCGGAGAGCCGGAAAACAAACTATTAGCTACTTCGGCCTTCAGCTATTATCAACAGCTCAGGTTTTTTCCTTGCCAATTGAGTCGGAGCGATAGAAATGAAGTCTCGAAAGTTGAATGTTGCGGGCCGAGAAAAGAACCGAAAGCAACCTTCGCAGCAGCGGGCCGACTATTCCCAACTCGAGCCGCGACAACTGCTGGCAACGTTTGTGGTCAACAATCTGGGCGACACGCTTGATCCATCCAATCCTGAAACGTTTACCGGAACACTACGCTCTGCTCTTTCCTTAGCTTCTCAGAACAACGAACCTGACACGATCACCTTTGCCCCAAGCTTGGCCAACGGCACGATTACACTGACCAAAACTCAAAACTATTTGCCAGCCGCGCCGGAAATGCCGATTGTTGGTACAGGCCTAATCATAAATCGGGACACAATCACGATTGATGGAGCCAACGCTTCTGGGCTGGCGATTTCCGGAAACAATCAGTACCGGATTTTCGGAATCACGGGCACGGGAAATCTGACCTTGCGAAACATCACCCTAGAGGATGGATATGTCAGAGGTGGTGATGGTGGCAGAGGGAATACGTTTGCCGGGTCCGGAGGTGGTGGACTCGGCGCGGGCGGAGCGATTTTTGTTTCCGAGGGAGGGACGCTGACGCTTGTGCGCGCGACGATTAAAGACAGCCAAGCGTTCGGAGGTAATGCTGGAACGCCTGATACTTCCTATTCCGTCAGTGGTAAACAGGAGTGGGGCGCGGGCGGCGGCGGAATGCAGGGCAGCGGCTCTGACAGCAAAACCAACAATGACAGTGGCCTGTTCGGTGGCGGTCCGAACCAGAGGATTTTGACAGAGAGCAGTATTAAAAACTCATACAACCCAGATCAATTTCAAGGACTGATTGGCGCGGGCGCGGCTGGGGGACCGACTGGAAATGCGCTTAGTGGCGGTGGCGTTGTGACTTGGGCCATCGGATATGCAATTTCGGAATCTTTTACCCACTACGACATGCCAGACCCAACCACGATTGGCGGTGTGATTAGTTTGGGCGGCGACTCTGATTTCTACACGGTCAACGTACTGACTCCCGTTACCGGGCAGATCCAATATGGAGGTGGTGGTAACGGGGGTTTTGGCGGAGGAGGAGGTGGTGTTGGCTATGACGGGAAAACTTTTGGAATTCGGGGCGGCAACGGCGGATTTGGCGGCGGCGGAGGTGGTGGTGGCGATGAAAATGCCGGCGGTCTGGGCGGATTTGCCGGAGGCGACTTCGGGGGTGGCGGCGCTGGTTTGGGCGGAGCCATTTTTATCAATGGCGGAACGGTTACGGTCAGCAACAGCACTCTTTATGGAAACCACGCGCAGGGCGGTTTGGGCGGCGGTAACGGAAAAGGGTACGGTGGCGGCATCTTTAATCGCAATGGTGCTTTAACCATTATCAATTCGACACTGGCCGAAAACACCGTGTCGGATGCCGGGACAGCAGTCTACGTCGTTCAAGACGGCGACCTGCTCGGCAACGGCAACGGATCGGGCTCGTCCAAAGCCTACGCGAGTGCCATGATTTTCAACTCCATTCTCTGGAGTACGAGTTCGGGTCACACCGACTTCGAGCAAATCAGTTACGCGTTGGGCGATGGGATGAATGGTGGCGCCGGAAACTTGATCGGCTCCCAAAAAAACTTCTTCGGCGGGATTGTCAGCACATCCAATCCGGGCCTCTCGCCGCTCGGCTTCAACGGCGGACCAACCGAGACCTGCACGTTTAGCAGCAGCAGTCCGGCTTGGCAAACCGCCAACGTCGCCGCAGCGATGCAAGCTGGCTTGAAAGGTGACCAACGCGGCAATGCACGGTTCACAAACGCGGGACTCCTGGATATTGGGGCCGTCCAAAATTCGACAACAGCTCCTACGGGAGCGACGATCACCTCGCTGCTGGCGGACCGTGGAAATCAAAGTCCCTCGGACAAGTCGACTCCACTGACTTTTTATGCCTCGGTCGTG
>JBJTQD010000938.1:0-1831 GCA_046075445.1 Planctomycetota bacterium | reverse complement strand
CGCATTGACGGGTGCTCCGGATTTTGATTCACTGTGGGGACACCTATGGCGGACAGTAAAAAAATTTCGAGTTCCTCGACGGCGGAGTATTTTTCCAAGAATCTTCAACAGGTTGGGTTTTCGAGCCAGACCAAGGCCGTTCTGACCACGCTGAAAGAAGCGGTGGACAACGCTCTGGATGCCTGTGAGGAGCACGGGATCACTCCGGATCTGAAGGTCGAGATCGAGCGCCTCGGTCCCCAAGCACTTCTCAACCGCCTCCCGCCAAACTTCATCCTTGGCCAGAGGGTGGCCGGGGACCTGCTGAATCCGCTTCAAGGCGTAACGGAGCAAGTTGATCCCATCGCGTGTCGAAAAATCCAGCTTCAGTTCATGCGCTCTCTGCAGAAACTCAGCCGTCATCCCCAGCATATCCTCGGGGCAAAACGGCAAGTGATACTTCAAGATCGCCAACTCATCCTCCCGGCTTGGGAATGAAAGGTGCAGCGTCGGCTGCAAGCGACTGAGAATGTAATCGGGAATTTCAAAGGTCGACTCGTCCTGATTCATCGTCACGGCGCAGCGAAAATCGGGGTGGGCCTTAACTGTGATGCCCGCCACGATCGACTCGACATAGCGGCGATAGTCCAGCAGCGGAGCCAGCGAGGCCCACGACTTTTCATTCATCCGGTTTCCCTCATCGAGAATGCAAACCCCTCCTCGAATCATTGCTGTGACCAGCGGCGAAGCGTGATAGGCAATCGTCCCCTGCTCGGAGAGCACCGGCGTCACCAAGAGATCCTCCGGCCGAGTGTCCGCTGTGCACTGATAAATGTAGAGTTCCTGCTGGCGTTGCCGAGCCGCAGCCATTGCCAGCGCGGTCTTTCCGATCCCGGGGCTGCCGACCAGCCGCGGCGTCAGCGGCAAATCGCGAGGATCGACCACCAGCCAACAGGCAAGCACCTGATGCAGCACTTCTTGCTGACCAATCCATTCACTTTCAAACTCGTGAGCTTGGCTCAAGTGCAACTTAACGCCCTGAACCTCAACCTGCTCGCGCTCTGTTCCCTGCCGCTTGTGCATCCGCTCTCCAAAACCTTAACCGCGAAATCAACCTAACTCGAATCAAAAATAATTCCCCAGCCGTCCGGCTCTCAGTCTTGTCCGAAGCCGTCAGGCTCTTCGTTTAGCCCGTAGCCTTAAGGCTCTTTCGTTTAGCCCGTAGCCGAAGCCCAAAGCCGTCAGTCTTTGGCGCAGGCGAGGCGAAGCGCAAACCAACCAACCACCAAGTTCACCCCGCTAACTTCCACATCCCCCGCTGCCAACTCCCCTCAACAGTATCCACTCTCTGCTCACTTGGATAGCGCCTTGAGATACTCCACCAAATTCGCCTTCTCGGTTGGCGTTAGATGTAACGGACGCAACTGCGGATCGAGCCCCGGGTCTTTTGATGCTCCACCCTGTGAGTAAAACTCCACCACATCCTCGAGCGTCTTGACACTGCCGTCGTGCATGTAAGGAGCCGTCTGGGCAACGCCCCGCAACGAAGGCGTTTTGAACTGATGCCGGTGTAACTCCTCGCCGGTCACTTCAAACCGACCGAGGTCGCGTCCCTCTTTACCAAAACCAACGCCCGTATTGTGAAAAGACTCGTCGCTGAAATTGGACCCCGAATGGCACTGCCAGCAGAATCCTCGGCTCTCAAAGATCCACAAGCCCTGACGAGCCTCCGGCGAGAGCGCGTCATACTCCGCCGCATGAAACCGATCGACCTCAGAACCGGCTCGCACCAGTGTCCGCTGAAAGCTGGCTAAAGCCTTGGCCAGATTCGCTTCGGAAACCGAAGCCTCAG
>JBJTQD010000937.1:0-973 GCA_046075445.1 Planctomycetota bacterium | reverse complement strand
AGTTGGCTGACGCCGAATTGGTGATTGAGGCAGCGGCTGAGCAAACGGTCGTCGGCGACCCAGTGCAATTGGCTGAAGCCGTGCGCGCTCTGGTCCGCAACAGTCTCGAGGCCCAGCCTGCCAGAGCGCGAATCCGAATTGCCACCGGCGTGGACGCTCAGGGGGTAGCCTATCTCGAAGTCAGCGACAACGGTCCGGGGATCAGCGACGAGATCGCTCGGCATATGTTCGACCCATTTTTTTCCGGACGTGAGGCCGGACGCGGACTTGGATTCGGCCTGCCGAAAGCTTGGCGGATTGCCGAATCTCATGGCGGGCAGCTTTCTTGCCTCAACCGATCCGCGGGGCAAACGCTCTTTCGGCTCTCCTGGCCCCGGTTGCAGGCCCCTGCCAAAGCCGCCTAAAGTCGCACCTTTGGAGCAGTTTGCTGGTGACTGCTTGCATCCAGCCGATTCCTCTGGTCTCGATTTGTTCGTTTTGCTAATGCTGTCGCCTCAAAACTCGAGAACCGATGCCGAACAGAGGACGTATTTCCTCTGCGGGGAACTCGTTGGCAAAGACTTTCGGAAAAGGAACAAGTCATGTCCAAGCAACTTGCTCGACAAACGGTTAGTCGTTTCGTCCTGAGTCTGCTTGTCATTTCGCTGACAACTTTGACCGCGGGAAGTCTTCACGCTCAAAATGCAGCGGCTTACGAGTACATGACGGCAAGCTCGCCGCTAAAGAATGGCTGGACTGTAACCAGCCAAACGATTCCTGGTCGACCGATCTCGACTGTCGTCACGCCCGGCCCTGTCAATGCAGCGGGGACGAACGTCACGCTCACGCCGACCAGCATGCAGACACCAACTCCAACAGTGACGAACCCACCGGCATACACTCAGTCTTATGTCCCGGCGTCGACACCTCCCGTTGGCAATTGGGTTTGGGTGCCAAACAATGGGATGGGAATGACGCCCGGCGGCGTACCGGT
>JBJTQD010000936.1:0-4214 GCA_046075445.1 Planctomycetota bacterium | reverse complement strand
GCAATCACGGATGCGGCGGGCAAGCCGCTGCTGAGTTGGCGAGTGGCCATTCTGCCCTATTTGGATGAAGGCCAGCTCTACAGCGAGTTTCACCTCGACGAACCCTGGGACAGCGAGCACAACCTGAAGTTGCTCGACCGGATGCCGCAGGTCTACCGTAATGCGGCCATCGACCTCGGCAATCAGACGGTCTACCTTGCGGTCACAGGCAAGGGAACGGGATTCGAGGCTGGCAAAAAGATTGGAATTCGCGACATTCTCGACGGAACCAGTTACGCAATTGGTATTGTTGAAGCGAGTCCAGCGAGCGCCGTGCCTTGGACCAAGCCGGAAGATTGGACTTACCAGCCTGGACAAGAGAAGGCCGGACTCGGAGGCATCCGCCCCGACGGGTTCCTTGCCGTTTTCTTCGATGGCAGCTCAAGGCTGATCGCCAATTCCGTTGATAACGACTTTTTGCGAAAACTGTTCTTAATCAACGATGGCGAAGTGATCGGCGACCTCGACCGCTAGTCAACTCAACTACGGTATGAAACGAACTTAGTTAATGGAGTAACGACCAAGTGACGACGTTGGCACCGCTTCGATTTGAACCACAAGGGACCGTTGGGCGCAAAGGTTTGGGTGCGGCTGAATTAGCCGCACTCGCGCCGAAGTTACTAGCTGTACGCGAAGAAATTTTGCAGGCCGACATGCGTCTGTTTGCAGGAGAGGGGACAATTCCGGCTGAGAAGCAACCGCTCGATGCCGGGTTCCTCGACTTGCCCGAACGGATGCTCGACCCCTACATGACCGAACGCCGCAGCAGTGAACTGTTTCAGATCTTGCGGACGGCTCAAGAACTGCAAGGCAAAGTCGATCGCCTCGTTGTGCTCGGAATTGGTGGTTCCTACATGGGCGCTCGAGCAATCATCGAGTGCTGCTGCGATCCTTATGTGAATGAGCTGCCTGCCGGTGAGCGCGGCGGCCGGCCGAAAGTTTATTTCGCTGGCTACAACGTCGACAACGACTCAACGCGCGGACTGCTGCACCTGCTGCGGGCCACGAATCGCCCGGGCGATCCGCATTCGCGCTGGGGGATGATTGTGATCAGCAAAAGCGGCGGGACGCTGGAGACCGCCGTTGCGCTGCGGCAGTTTATCAATGCTTGGGTCGAGACTTACGGCAGCGACCAACTCGGCGAGTTCCTGATCCCGATCACGGGCGCGACCGGCAAGTTAGCCAATTTGGCCGATGCGATTGGCTGCCAAACTCGCTTTCCGGTACCCGATGGTGTCGGCGGACGATTTTCAGTGCTCTCCGCGGTCGGGCTACTGCCAGCCGCCTGTATGGGTGTGGATGTCGTCAAGCTGCTTGAAGGCGCCGCGGCGATGAATGACCACTTTCGGCTCGCTTCGCCCGGCTCCAATGTCGTGCTCGACTACGTGGCCGTGAATCATCTGGCCGAAGTCAATCTCGGCTTTCGAACTCGAATTCTTTCCGCTTGGTCCAACGCGTTGGAGTCGTCCGGGCTTTGGTACGACCAACTCTTGGCAGAGAGTCTTGGCAAGCAGGAACTCGGCGCGTTGCCGCTGACGGTCGTCAATACGCGCGACCTTCACTCGCGAGCGCAGCAGCATCAGGAGGGACGTCGCGACAAGATCGTCAACAACCTAATCGTCGATGGCTATCGTCACGATCCACTGAGCGTCGGCAAAACGGGCTGGAACCAGGATGGGCTCGATGATTTGGCTCAGCGCACCATGCCCGAATTGATGGCGGCAGCGATCCGGGGCACGAATGACGCTTATCGTGAAGTCGATCGGCCAACGACCGACATTCACCTGCCTCTGGCCAATGAATATTCGCTGGGCCAACTATTTCAGATGCTGATGCCGGCGACGGTCGTCGAGGGCCGACTGCTGGGAATCAACCCCTACGGTCAACCCGGTGTCGAAGCCTACAAGCTGCACATGAATCGCTACCTGCGGCAAAGCTGAGCCGACGAGTAAAGCTTAAAGTTTATCAAACTGAAACCGGTCTCGAACCCGCGCGGGCTGTGCATCGCTCCGGCACTTACCGGGCGGTGGCACTGCGTCCGCTCTTTAACCGGGCCTCCTCAAGCCAGCTGATTTGGCTTAAAACGTCAGTTGATTCGCTTGAACAGAAATCGTTTTCACTCCGTACTGAAAACAGGTTTCACGGCCGCACGAGGGGAGATCTCTATGAGCATTCAGATTACCTGGTTTGGACATGCCACTTGGCAGATTCAAGCTCCACCCCACTGGATCATCGTCGACCCCTTTTTCGATGAAAATCCGGTCTGCGAGAAGGCTGCTGAAAAAGTGGAGTGCGATTACATCCTGCTGACGCATGGTCACTTTGATCACGTCGCCGATGCCGTCTCGATCGCCAAACGAACTGGCGCCGAGGTGCTTTGCAACTACGAGATTTCCAACTGGCTGCTGAAGCAAGGCGTGGCCAGCGTGGTGGGTATGAATCTCGGCGGTTCTTTCAAGACGAAATTTGGTTCAGTGAAGATGACGCCCGCCTTGCACAGCTCGATGCTTCCGGACGGAACCGATGGCGGTTTGGCTGGAGGATTTATCCTTGAGTCGGGAAACAACCGAATCTATTTCGCGGGCGATACGGCACTATTCTCGGACATGAGTCTGATCGCCCGCAAGCCAATCGATGTGGCTATTCTGCCAATTGGCGATCTTTTTACGATGGGAGTCGAAGACAGTATCGAAGCGATTAAGCTGCTGAAGCCGGAGTACGTTTTGCCATCCCATTACGGGACTTGGCCACCGATTCATCAGGATGTCAAGGATTGGGCCAATCGAGTCAAGGCCCAGACAAGTGCCGTTCCGATTGTACTGAAGTCAGGCGAGTCCTTTACGCTGGAGCGGTGATTGGAACTCGAATCAAGCATGTTGAACTTCGAGATAGTAATTGAGAGCGAGAAGCGAATGATTTTCAGAAAGTCGCAAACCTACAACCGACTGTTGAGGGCGACGGCGCGACTCGCCCCAGTCGCCGCGTTCCTTTGCTTGACGGCAATCCATGTCAGCGGACTGACGGCCGATGAGTTGCGCTGGAAGCTCTCGTCGGGCGAACGCTACCGAGCGGAAATGACGCTCGTCTCGAAGAACCTCAGCGAATACGAGACCCGAACGAGCGGCTTGGCGACTGAAACTCGCATGGAGTTTGCGTGGCAAGTTCGGGAAGTTGCCGATGGAGTCGCCGTGATCGAGGAGAAACTCGAGCGGATTGTGATGGAGTTCGACGCTCCGACTCCCGACCCGGCCAAAAAAGTCTTTTTCGACTCGAACGATCCGAGCAGCGCGACCAATTTCCCAGCCGAACAGAAAGCGATCTTACAGTCGCTAATCGGCGCCACGTTTGTCGTTCGAATGCGAGAGAACGGAACGATTGAATCGGCCGAGTGTACCCCGGAGACAACAGCCAGCATTCAGGCTGCTCCAGAGAAGTCGGGCGTTCGCGAGTTGCTGGGCTCAGAAGCGATTGGCAAGTTTTTCAAGGATTCGACGATTGTCTTTCCTGCCGAGGAAAAGACGGCAAAAGATGGCTGGTCAGTTTCAGAAGCCAGTGAAAGTCGCTGGGGGAAACTTGAGACTCAGTGGCAATACAAGTTGGCAGAAGACGAGCAATCTCAGTCAAAGCCGCAGCTCAAGTTCATCGGTGACCTGAAAACAACGCTTCCTACTGCAGAAACCGGGAAAGCAAATACCCAAGTCGCCGAGCAATCTACTTTGAAACAAATGACGGGTAACGGAGTCTGGTACTTTGATCCGGCCGAGGGGATCTTCACCAGCGGCGAGACAACGATGAAGATCGAATCCGAGTTGTTGTATCGAGAGGAGAAACTGAAAACTTCGTTTCGCCGCACGGTAGGCTTTCGACTGCAGAAACTCAATTGATTTGCTGACTGAAGGATTTCTGCCAGTCGGCGAGATTTCGAAAGGAAAAGAGAGCAGCGATGGCTTGGGTTCGGCTTGCCGACGAGACTGAGATTCCTGAAGGGGAGGGCCGGGCGTTTGAAGCGGGCCAGCGGACGATCGCCATCTTCCGCTCCGAGGGAAAATACTATGCAATCGACGACCAGTGCCCTCACATGGGCGCGTCGCTGGCCGGCGGATACCTTGAGAATTGCACCGTCGCTTGCCCGTGGCATGCGTGGAGGTTTGATATCCGCGACGGTTCTTGGTGTG
>JBJTQD010000935.1:0-3250 GCA_046075445.1 Planctomycetota bacterium | reverse complement strand
GTGGCGCCGCTGGCGGTGGGGTAAGAACCGCCGGGGCTGGACCCAAAAATGGTTTGGGCTCGGTGCGACTACTCCCGCGACTCGACCGCGAGTCTGGCTGCATGCAGTCAGCGTGGGCGAGGTCAACCTGCTCGCGCCGATCATGGCTGAACTCTCCAGACGCGGAGAATTTGAGTTCGCCATCTCGACCACCACCGAGACCGGCTATGAGTTGGCACAGAAGAAATATCCTCAACAGCTTCTTTTTTTCTGCCCCTTCGATTTCTCTTGGGCAGTCAGGCGAACACTTCGCAACCTGCGTCCGGAAATGATTGTCTTGGCGGAACTGGAACTTTGGCCGAACTGGATTCGAGCGGCTCGGAAGATGGGGATTCCCGTGGTCGTTGCCAACGGTCGGTTGAGCGAAAAAAGCTTTGCCGGTTATCGGCGACTTCGCTGGTTAGTCCAGCCAATGTTTCGGCAGATCTCGCTGGTTGTGGCACAGTCAAAAGAATATGCGGCGAGATTTATTGCCCTAGGTACACCAGCGGAAAAGGTGGTGATTGCCGGGAACGTCAAGTTTGACAATGTTGACCCACAAAAAGGTCGAACGCGCAGTGTGGAGTTTGCAAAGCGATATCGCTTTGATAATGACCAACCGGTACTCGTCGGGGGAAGTACCCAGCCGGATGAAGAGCAGATGCTGCTGGCGGTCTTCGGTCGGCTTCGGCCTGAGTTTCCTCAACTGAGGATGGTGCTCGTACCGAGACATCCGGAGAAGACGCCCCAACTAGAGTCGCTGCTGCGGAAAAGTGCGCGGAGTTATGAACTGCGGAGTATGGCAAAGGCGGATGATGCGGCCAGCCAGCCCGATGTGCTGGTGGTGGATGTGATCGGCGAACTGGCCGCTTGGTGGACGCTGGCTACGGTCAGTTACGTTGGTGGAAGTCTGGGGGCCCGTGGCGGACAGAACATGATCGAGCCTGCAGCGGCAGGCAGCCTGGTCTGTTTCGGGCCTAACACCCAGAACTTTCGGGACGTTGTTGATTTACTTTTGGCTCAGCAGGCGGCACTGGTGGTTCGGAATGAGAGTGAGCTTTACGAGCTTGTTCGCCGAGCCTTGACCGAGCCGCTCTGGGCGAAAGAGATTGGCCGAGCGAGTGCTGAGTTGGTCCTGCAGCATCGCGGAGCCGCGGCGCAAACGGCCGAGGCAATCTTGCGACAGATGACTCGCCGCGAGACAGCAAACTCGCAGAGCGAGAATCGGGCGGCTTAAACTTCTGTATTGCTTTATGGCGGAATTATGTCAGCCGCAAGTTGACATTTAGCCGCGGTGTGCCGCGAAAGAGCAGGGGAGGGGAGCAGGGCAGGGGACTGATGCTGGAAGCACACGGTTTTTACAAGGCAGGGGGATTTTGAATGCGAGCAGTGATCCAGCGATGCAGTAGCGGCTCTGTGACGGTTGAAGGCGAAGTCATCGGCCAAGTCGGCCGCGGCTTAGTCGTGCTGCTCGGAGTAGCGAGCGGCGATACCCAAGCCGATCTCGATTACCTGGTCGACAAGATTGTCGGTCTGCGGATTTTTGAAGACACCGCCGGGAAGATGAACCTCGGGCTGCAAGAGGTCCAAGGAGAGATGCTCGTCGTCAGCCAATTCACCTTGCTTGCCGACACGCGAAAAGGAAGGCGGCCAAGTTTTCTCGAGGCAGCTCAACCGGAAATCGCCGACCAGTTCTATCAGCAGTTCGTGGCCCAAGTTCGAGCGATCGGGATCACAGTCGCAACAGGGAAGTTTCGCGCCGAGATGCAGGTGGCCCTAGTGAATGAGGGCCCAGTCACGATCGTGCTTGATAGTCGGCAGCGCGGTGGTGGCTGATGCCGAATTTCAACGCTGCGCCTGCGGCAGTGGCTTGCTGGTAAAAATTAAGTCAAAGCCCGCCACCATCGAGCTTGCGTCGGTTGAGTAATGACCAGCTAGTTAAAGGCGGGGTCATCGATCGTGATGAGGCAGTTGAGCAGGGGGCTTATCCAGCCATTTCCAAGTCGTCAAACGATACTCGACTGACTCTTGGTTGAAGGGGCGCATCAGGCGATGATCGCCGATGGTCAAACAGAGGAGTCCCGCGAGTACGCTCCAAGTGAAGAGGTTGGGTGTCCAGCGGCCGCCAAACCATTTGAGTGCCGAGCCAAACGACTTCTTGACCTTGATTCGCCGGCCGTTGAGGTCGACCGAATAGATCTCGTCGAGCACAAGATGCGACAGAAAGCCGAGCACAACTGCCCAGGCTTTGAAAATGCGAATGCTGATCTCCGGTGAGAGACCAACAAGGTAAGTGACCAATCCGGCAATGATCGCCGCGGGAATGCTATGCCACATTCCGCGATGTTTGGTGAAGTGGCGAAACAGATTGCCGATACCAAAGCGAATCAGGACGTAAATCAAACCTGAGGCAAAGACCATCGTTTCGGTCGAACAGCCGAGCTGGATGAAACGCGGCAGCATCAGCATTGGAATCATGACCGAGACAAAACACAGCATCTCGCGCTGCGGAACGCCGGAGTCGCTATCCAAGTCGGGCAGCATCCCGCCGACTGCACAGAGCGAGCCGGCGACCAGACAGGTGGGCAGGGGAACTTCAAAGACAAACCAGGCAGCGGTCCCGTAGGCAGCGCCGAGCGCTGTGCTGGTTGCAATGTGAGTTCGAAAGTCAGCCATGGAACCGCTGCGAGTAGACCTGCTTTGCCTTCTCGAGTTGATAGGGGAAAGGCCCCGAGGTTGCTAGGTCATTCGCAGCAAGCAGGCCGGCGAAAGACTTTCGGCAATTCATCTTTGCTTCCTCCGCGCGATAACCTGCTAGCACTTACTCGCTAGCAACCCCCTGCTCTGACAAGTTCCCCTTGAGCGGTAGGGGGCCCATCGGCTAAGAACAAAGAGTTGTCTGCGGGAATGTGTGCTTGCAGACGATGCGCTACGCTTTGAAGTAGAAGTTGGTGGAAGGGACTACCTGCATGTCGTTCTATGACATTCTGATGTTCGTGGTATTCGCTGGGGCAATCCTGTTCGGCCTCTGGAAAGGATTGGCTTGGCAGATCGCTTCGCTGGCGGCGATCTTCATCAGCTATGTCGTCGCGATGCAGTTTCGTGGTCAGGTTTCGGATCTGATTCAGGCCCCTGCTCCTTGGAATATGTTTGGGGCGATGTTGATTCTCTATCTCGGAACGAGTTTCATTATCTGGGTCGCATTCGGCTATATCCGTCGCTCGATTGAGCG
>JBJTQD010000934.1:0-8134 GCA_046075445.1 Planctomycetota bacterium | reverse complement strand
CGCAGCGGTACTCGAAGAGATCGATCGGCTCGTCGATTTCCAATTGCTGGAGCGAACCTTGATGGAACAAGGGATCGAGAAATTCGCCACGCCCCAGCATCAGTTGCTGAAATTGATCCAGTCGAAACGCGCCGAACTCGTCGCCTAGTGCGAGCGTGTTGGGAATTGGGAATAAGGAATTGCCCCGTGCCTCGCCAGAATCGGACAGTGTTCCGCATTCCCATGAGTCCCAGCGGTCGCCTGCGTCACTCAATCGCCCTGCGCGTCAGGAGCTAACTCGCGTCGATTTCCAAGTCAGATCACGAAAGCTCTCGATAAAAAATGCGAGGGCGAATACCATCGCGAAAACCATCGCAGTGATTTCAATCGCTGGCACCACGCTTGTCGAAATTGTGATCCACAAAAAGAACGGAATGCACCAGCCCGCCGTGTAATTGGCTAATTGCCAGAGCCGAGACCTGACTGGCAGTCCATCCAACGCGCCGCGCACCAAAAAAGAGGTCACGGGCAGGTAGATAAATAAGGTCAGCAAGAAACCGAAGATTGCGAAAAAAAAGACTTGCGGCAACAACAGCAACCAGCATTCGTACCATTCATAGCCTCGGTCTGGAACTTGCATGAATTGCCAAACGGGTAATTTTTTCTCGACGACGGTCTCAACCACGTAATTCAAGCAGGCCAGTGAAAACGCCAATAAAGCGGTCATGGTCAACCACTCCGCAATACCCCAGCGATTATCCTGCGCATTCGCATTGCCGCCCCAAATTGGGCGAAAACCAAGCAACCGACCGGCAACTGAAAATACTTTTCCAAGCACCAATGCTGAAATCAAAGTCGCCGGTGCTCTCGTGAAAGGGTAGAGCCACTCCAAGTCAGCTCCGAGAGAGTTTGCTCCGACAGCCAACGCAAAAAGCGATTCGGATGCGAGGGCCGCAGTCATCAGCAGTCGCTGCCAAAGCTGGCCCGGTCCCCAAGCCAGCATCCAACCAAGTAACACGCTGTTGATCAGCAGCATCCACTCTGACCAAAGCCCCTCCCCAAAGAGCCACAAACCAATTGCGACAGCAGTCAAAAAGTTCGAAAACAAGACAGGCGGCCACCTGAAAAATTTCTCGGTCTCCTTCTCGTCTCGAGTGTCCCGATTCTCTCCTTCGAGTTCAAACATGTTGGGCTCTGCGAGGAGAGGAATAACTGAAAAGAGAACAAACAGTTAAATGCTCAAGTCTGAGCCGATATGCCAGCATCTTAGCCCGCTAGCATCGAAGCCGAGGCGGCTGTGACTGGAAAATTTTTCCTAATCGGTAAGAAAGTTTAATCTTGCCCAATCGTCAAAGTCGATACAGACGAGGAAGAAGTTGTCTCCTCCATGAGGTATCGATTCATGCTAGCGACTCGTCCTGCCTTGCTTGCGGCTGCTGCGGCGGTTGTATTTGTCTCCGGTTTCACCGCCAATGGTTTTGGCCAGCAACCGACTCCCCCCTCGCGAACAACATCGCCCGCAGCGTTTGGTCCGCCGAACGTACATGTGCCGAACCAACGGCAGCAGATGTTCACGCCGCCTTCTGACCGGAATGCTTCGGCGAACACCAGTCGCAACCCATCCGCCCGCCAGCGAACGGGAGCTGCCTTCCAGCCACCCCGCTTCGACCAGGCTGTCCAGCCAACCGCTTTTCAAGAACCGAGCGGCGGTGGAAACCAAAATCCACAAGCTCCGTACTCTCCCTTTCCAAAGAATGCGGGTCAGCCGCCGCTGCCGACTGGCGTTCCGACCGGTCCTGGACCGGCCATGAATTCGCCTTTGCAGATGCCAGCCGCAATGCCTGGTCCTCCGAAGTTCACATTGCCACAAGCAGAACTTCCACCAGCCGGATCGGGTCCCAATCTCAATGCTGCCGGCAATGCGATTAAGCCTCAAGAGCGAGTTGCCAGCAAGGAACCGGTAACGAATTCGGTTCCACCAGCTTCGGCAGCGACGAACGGCGCCAAGCCTGTCGAGCCTACTGGTGGCTTAGTCGTCCCCGCCGACATCTCAAGTGCTCCGTTAGCATGCGCTGCTCGCGGTGTGGCTCCCACCGGCTTCCTCGCCGGCAAGTCAGAGAACAACGGCGTTGGTTCGGCTCTGACCGCATCGACCGCACCACCAGCCGACAACCGCTTCAGCCTGACCAGCCCCGCCGTCCAAGTCGAAACATTTGGACCTCAGAGCATCGGGATCAACAAGAAGTCTCAATTCAAAATCGTCGCTCGCAATAATAGCAACGTAGATGCTGAACGAGTTACCGTCTCGATCAGTATGCCGACTTGGGTTCGCCTGGAGGGCATCAATGCCACCACCGGCCGCAAGGAATCGGGCGAAGACCAAAAATCGAGCCGCGTGCTCTGGAACATTGACCGGCTCAGCGGCAATTCAACCCAAACCATTACAGTCGATGTCGTTCCAACGAAAGCCGAACGATTTGACTTGCAGGTCGAGTTGATTCAGCAGCCCCGCAACGGGATGGCTCAAGTCGATGTGACTGAACCACGGCTGGAGATGAAAATCGTCGGTCCAAGCGAAGTGCTTTACGGCGAAACTGCAATCTACCAAGTGACTGTCCGCAATCCGGGTACCGGCCGTGCGGAAGGTGTCAGCGTGATGCTGCCCGAGGCTTTGGGCGGTGAGCGAGCGACTCTCGGCGACATCGGCCCGAACGAGGAGAAGAATTTCCGCGTCGAGCTGCTGGCTCGAACCGCCGGCGCTCTCGATTTGGCGACCACTGCCACGGCAGCGGGCAATCTCCAGACCTCATCTGCCAAGCAGATTCTCGTTCGCCGTGCAGCCCTGACCACCACAATCAAGGGTCCGCCAGCCAAGTACGCTGGAACCGTTGGTGTATACGAAATTGAAATCCGCAACACTGGCGATGCATCCGCACGCGATGTTGTGGCAGCTCTCGCCCTCCCCACCGGCGTGAAATACGTCGAGGGAATCGAAGCGGTGGACAATATCGACAGCGGCCTTCGCTGGAGCCTCGGCACACTCGATTCGGGTGATTTCCGCAACTACCGTGTCGCTTTGCAACTGGAAGGTGATGGCAAGGTGCAGTTCGAGTTGGGTGCTCGTGCGGCCGGCGACATCGCTTCGGTTGGTCAAGTCGCGACGGTTATCGAAACCCTCGAAGACGTTGTGCTCTCGATTGACGAGCCCAAGGGTCCACAGCCAACGGGCGAGGAAATTGAGTACACCATTCACGTTCGCAACCGTGGCAGCCGCGCAGCGAACAACCTGAACCTGGTCATGAACTTTTCGGATGGAATTGAGCCGACCAATGCCTCGGGCCATCAATTCCAACTCGGTGCCGGCCAAGTCATCTTCAAGGCTATTGAGAAGATTGCTGCCGGTGAGGAGGTTGTCGTGAAGGTACAAGCCAAGGCCGCTGCTCCCGGGACGCACATCTTCCGGGCTCAACTGACTGGCGAAAACGAAGAGACTCGCGAAATGTCGGAAGGCACCACGCGATTCTACGGCGACCAGACCTCTTCCCAACCTGCTCCGGCAAAGAGTCCAGCACCTCCCGCCAATAGTAGCTCCTTCGGGGGTAACTCGAGCGGCGCGTTCCGCGGGGGTCGCTAAATTTTCGAGCCGCGACCCTTCCCGAGTCACGCGGCACAAATCGTTCAACTTCTTCGAAGCCACCGAGTCGCCCTAACAGGCGGTTCGAGTGGCTTTTTTATTTAAACGCCTGAGCTTAAAAACCTAGCCGCCCCGGCTCCCCGTTTTTACTTGGGTGGAACGCCCTGACGCTCTGAGTAGGGCGTACTGAGCTTAAATTAGCTGGCGGAACCAGATTGAAAACGGGCGATTGGACGGCAAACGGCCCAAATCGGTCTCTCGAAAGGGGCTTAATAGCCCCTTAACCCGCTCTGCCCAATAACTACACCCCCCAAAGAAACTACCTGCCCTCGTCAGAGTGGTAGCTGCTTCATAACTGCTGGGGTATACTGCTGCCTTCGCTTTGCAGCTTCCACACCCGCAGCGAGCGGGGAACTTTGTCGGGAAGCTCTTCCTCTCGGAGAGAAGCAAAACAATGAAGACCATGTTTTTAGCGATCTCGTTCGCAATTGGCTGCCTCTTTATCACGGCGGTCAAGGAACCTCCCGCTACCGCAATCAATGGCCTGCTGGACACAAGTGGCATGACCTCGAACGTCGCAAATGTGGAATCTTCAAGTTACGGAAAGACCAAAGCTGGAGCTGAGGTGACGCTCTACACCTGCCGCAACGCCGGTGGCAGCACAATGAAGCTGATCGACTACGGTGCAACCGTGGTCGCTCTGGAAGTACCCGACCGGCAGGGAAAGCTCGGCAATGTGCTGCTGACTTGCCCCGATATCGCAGGTTTTGAAGCCTGCACGATGTATTTCAACTGCTCGGTTGGCCGTTACTGCAACCGAATCGCCAAAGGCAAGTTCTCGCTGGACGGCAAGGAATACACTCTCGCCACCAACAACGCCCCCAACCACCTCCACGGCGGAACCAAGGGCTTTGACAAGGTGATGTGGAAAGCCGAACCGTTCGAAGCGACTGGGGCCGCCGGGGTCACTTTCAAGTACGAAAGCAAGGACGGGGAAGAAGGGTACCCGGGGAACGTTAGTGCCAAAGTCACCTACACCCTGACCGACAAGAACGAATTCATCATTGAATTCCGAGCTACCACGGACAAAGCAACTCCTGTCAACCTGACCAATCACAACTACTGGAACCTTGCTGGATCGGGGACGATCCGCGAACACGAACTGAAACTCAATTCAGGCCGATACCTCCCAGTTGACGCGACTGCCATTCCAACCGGGGAAATGACTGCCGTCAGCGGGACGCCATTCGACTTCTCCGACTTTACTGCAATCGGCAAGCGGTTGAACGATGTGGGGGGGACCCCCATCGGCTACGACCATTGCTACGTCGTTGATGGCGAGGCGGGGCGACTTCGTCCAGCTGCAACGGTTCGCGACCCGCAATCTGGCCGGAAGATGGAAATCCACACGACGGAACCCGGCATCCAATTCTACTCCGGCAACTTCTTGGATGGCACGGACATCAGCGGGAACTATGCCCAGTACAGCGGGTTCTGCTTGGAAACCCAGCACTTCCCCGACTCGCCTAATCGCCCTGAATGGCCAAACACCATTCTGAAGCCCGGTGAACAGTACTTCCATAAAACGGTGCACAAGTTCTCGGCAGAGTAGTCGCGAACTGAGTCTGATTTTTAACCTTCATGCGGCGTGCCCGGTCGGTTGTGTCGATTCCGCTCGCTGCTTTTGGCCGTCTAATCGGATTCACCATCGGCTTGCAACTCGTTCTGTTCTGGCGACGAGTGGATTACGCGTTGACCCAATAGGGAACGGAATTAGAGTTGAATCAAAGGGGAAATTGTGTCGTTTGACCGACTTCCCCCGGTGCGAGATTGAGGTTCTTACCACCGCCCGCATTCTTCAGAACGGTCTACGCACACTGAAATTGGAATGTTTTGCGGCACAGATTTGCTCGGCCTGAAGACCGGCAAATCACGACGCAGCATCTCCACTTAACTCCCACCTTCCGCCCTCTTTTCGGACAAGTCGATGTCAGTCGCTGTAATCACAGGCTCAGCCGGGCTGATTGGCTCGGAAGCAGCCAAATATTTCGCGGCCAAAGGGATGCAAGTAGTTGGCATCGACAACGACACGCGGGCCGAGTTGTTCGGGCCCGAGGCTTCGACTCGATGGTTATCGGCTGACCTTCAGCAAACGCTCGGTTCGGCATACGAACATCATTCGCTCGACATTCGCGACAGTGGCGGCATCGCAGCTTTGTTCGAGCGATACGGTTCAGCGATTGAGTTGGTCATCCACGCCGCGGCTCAGCCCTCACACGACTGGGCTGCTCGAGACCCCCAGGCCGACTTCACTATCAACGCGAACGGCACGCTCAACCTGCTCGAGGCAACCCGCCTTCATGCCCCTGACGCGGTCTTCATTTTTACTTCGACCAACAAAGTTTACGGCGATGCACCGAATCGCCTGCCGCTGGTTGAATTTCCGAACCGCTGGGAACTTGCTGCCGACCATCCTTGGCAAGCAGGAATTCCTGAAGCGTTATCAATCGACCAGACACTGCACAGTTTGTTTGGAGCGAGCAAAGTCGCGGCAGATGTCATGGTACAAGAGTATGGCCGCTACTTCGGACTGCGGACGGGCGTATTTCGGGGCGGCTGTTTGACAGGCCCCAATCACTCGGGAACGCAACTGCACGGATTTCTCGCTTACTTGATGAAGTGCACTGTCATCGGTCGCCCCTATCGCGTCTTTGGCTATCGAGGCAAACAGGTTCGCGACAACATTCACAGTTTCGACTTGATTCGAGCTTTCGAAGAATTTTTCCAAGCCCCGCGTGTCGGCGAAGTCTACAACATCGGAGGTGGCAGATTCAGCCACTGTTCGATGCTTGAAGCAATTCAGATTTGCAAGGAAATAGCTGGGCGGGAACTGGTCCACGAATATGTCGAAGAGAATCGAGTTGGCGACCATATCTGGTATGTCAGCGACCTCTCGAAATTTCGGGCTCATTACCCCAACTGGAAGCTGACGTACGACATTCCGGTCATTTTGCGGGAGATCCATGCCGCCACCGTTGAGCGAGAACCGGGAGTTTTGACCCGCTCATGATCGACCACGGCAAGTTTAATTTGCTGGGTGTGGGAATTGATGCGGTTGATTACTCGGCCGCAGTTTCCCGAATCCTCACTGCGGCTGAAGCCAGCCAGCCCTACGGCGTCTCGGCCCTTGCGGTGCATGGCGTAATGACTGGGGTAATGGACGAGGAGCATCGCTATCGCCTCAATCGCTTGGACTTAATCGTCCCCGATGGGCAACCGGTCCGGTGGGGCCTCAACCTTCTTTACGGTCTTGGATTGAGGGAACGTGTCTATGGCCCTGAATTGATGCTGCGCACGTGTGCCGCGGCGGCTGAGCAGGGTCTGCCGATCGGACTTTTTGGTGGGAAGCCGGAACTGCTCGACGCGCTGACCGCCAAGCTCCTCAAGAAAATTCCCTCGCTGAAAATCAGCTGTGCCATTCCCTCTCGCTTCCGCTGTCTACAAACGGCCGAAAAAGCGGAACTGATCGAGACGATTCGAGCCAGTGGTTGCCGCATCCTGATGGTCGGCTTGGGTTGTCCACGGCAGGAGGTTTGGGCCTACGAGTTTAAGGATGAGCTGCGGATGCCTGTCTTGGCGGTGGGAGCAGCGTTTAATTTTCACGCCGGCTTGCTCCCTCAAGCCCCACCTTGGATGCAACGCAGCGGGCTGGAGTGGCTGTTTCGCTTGGCGGCTGAACCGGCGAGGCTTTGGAAGCGTTATCTTTTCTTGAACCCCTATTACTTGGCATTACTCTTTGCCCAGCGCTGCGGACTGGGCTCCTTCCGCCTCGAGAATGCCACCAAGCCTGCGGGTGAGATTCTTTACGGCTAGAATCCCGCTAATCTGAGGGGCGGCCCAAATAGGCAACTCGCGAGTTTCAGAACGTTCCGGACCGGGTGGTTTGCTGGTCAAGTTCCCGTTGCCCGGTTCGCTGTTAAGCTGGGGCGGGCTATGCCGTCTTTCTCCTCTGGCCGAACATCGCTGAAAATGCCCGCTCTTCGGGCAATCCGCCCCTTTGCCGGGGAGAACCGACCGCTCATAATGTGCGTAATTCAAATACAAGGTCAGCCCGAATTACTACTACGGCGCCACTCCGTTTGAATCTATCTTCCATCTTTCGAGATGGACGATTGCTAGGAAGCCTTACGAACCGGCGGCTTGCGAAAATCACCCTCAACTCTCAGCCAATAACATGCTCGACTCCGCTTTTCTGATGTTGGGACAAGCCGATATTGTCATCAATTGGTTTACCCCGGTTTGGATCGTGGCGCTGGGGATTTCGCTCGGCTTCTTGGTGGCCATGCTGTTCGTCGGCTTGGTCTATCTGATTTCGATGATTCCGGGGCTGAATCAAATCGGCGTCAAATCGAATTCCTTTTGGATTGCCGGTGCCGTGACCACGGTTTTGCTGTTGGCGGCTGCCATCGGCATTCCAGTTTGGCAGAGCGGCGTCTCGCTCTCGGAGTACGTCAATCAACA
>JBJTQD010000933.1:0-5808 GCA_046075445.1 Planctomycetota bacterium | reverse complement strand
AGCGGCCGGAAAATGCGAAAGCATTCCGGCCGCGCCACCCCGGGTTAGAGAACGGAACAAAATCAGCAAGGTCGAACCGAACGTCGCCCCCCAAAAAGAAGTTCTCGCCAATACAAAAACGGTTCATGGGGGGCACGAGCGGTTCGACTCGGAACCCTATTCAAGAGCAAAGAGGAGACCGGAGGTCGAGGCATCGGCGAGGTCGGGAGACCTGCGCCGAGCGCCGGGGGCGAGGTCGGGAGACCATCGCCCAGCGCCGTTTTTCTGCGCCGCCGAACCGTGGGCTGGCGCGAAGCCCGGCTGAGAAGCATGACTCCCGCATTCTCACCCGTGCCTACGTGAGAGGCATTCTTCCAGTTTTCGGACCGCTCTCCCAATCTCAATCAACTCGCCAAGCAGCTTCTCAATCCAGCTGCAACAGCGGAAACAACTCTCCGTGCAACTCGCGCGTTGACGTTGCGATGAAGCGAGGATCAGCCCAATCGAGCGGACGTCCCTCGAGATGGGTCGCAAACGCGCCGGCTTCCTCTGCGATGAGCATTCCCGCGGCAATATCCCACAGGTTCAAAGTCGATGCCCAATATCCATCCAGCCTCCCCGAGGCAACGTAACAGAGATTCAATGCGGCTGAACCGAGCCGTCGCAAGGTCGCATGTGGCGCCACTCGATTAAACCGACGGAGTTCCGGCGTATCAGTCTGAACCCGCGCTGGAAAGCTAAACACAAGCAGCGCCGATCTCAATTGAATGCACTTACTCGGGACTAACGTTTTTCCATTCAGCTCCGCGCCCTGACCTCGCACTGCCGCATACGTCTCCTGCAACCAAGGATCATGGACCACGCCAACGACCGGCACACCGCAGTGAAGCAAAGCAATCGAGACGCTGAACGATGGTAGTTGATGGACGAAATTCTTCGTCCCATCGAGTGGGTCAATGACCCAGCAAAATCCGCTCTCCCATTCAGCCGGCCGCCGCTCCGACTCTTCTCCCCAAAATTGGTGGTCGGGAAATTTGCCCAGCAGCATGCGTTGGATTTCGGCTTGGGAGGCATGGTCCGCTTCAGTCACCAAGTCGCCGGGAGCCTTCTCCTGCACGGCCGCTCGGCCCAAAGCCGCCATCAGAACGCGGCCGGCCGACTCGGCAGCCCGCAACGCAAGCTCGCGAAAACTCGCTAATTCCGCGTCGCTTAAGCTGGGTGTCTCTCGCTTTTGGCTGGTCGGTGATGTCACTCGGTGGCTCGTTTTCTATATGAGTTTTGTGAAGATTTTTGAATGAATTTTCTAGACTTCAGGTCTTGTATTGATAAGATCCAGTCAGCGGATTCGGGAGATGTGAACCATCAACCTCTTCGCAAATTCGGCCTCTTCTCTGTTCCGGCCCCGCCGTTTTGCGCAAGCAATCGGTGGGGTTTTTTTGTTGGGCCAAATGCAATCACACTTTAACCAATCGCACCGCTATCAACCGACCGCGCATTTTCTCGCCGCTCAATCAGTGCGAACACCTGCCAAGCGTGGCAAATTCAGACTTCGCTGAATAGGGGGCGGTTCGCCAGTCGCTACTCTGCCCGCATCGCTGAACTGCTTAGCCACTCGCCAGACCACGCTCGCGCAACGACAGACCGGTTGAGAAAATCTACGAAACCGGTCAGCATATCGGTTGCGAAGCGAACCTCTTCACTGGCGGACCCAACAGAACAATGAATTTGACTTGGACATCTCACGGACAACAGTTCCGGTTTCAGGCGGGTGACCTCGTTTGCGAAGTCGATCCGGCTCAGCCTCACGCTGGAGCCCGAGTCACCCGCGCAAGCGAACCAGCTTCCGAACTCGTCAGTGCCTTCGCCCAACCCTCGCTCAGCCACAATCCGTTGATTCAGGAAGATTGCTTCGCACGGCAAACCGATCTCTGCCTGCGCTATGCGGCCAGCAAGGACTTGCCGACCAGCGTCAGCGTGGTCTGGCGACTGCAGGATCCAGCCGAGTGGCTCTCCTACAATACAACTGGGAGTCAACCTCCCGCTCTATTGCTGGAGTGCGTGATTTCGTTTCAGACCGATCTGCTTGACGCAGCACCGGTTCAGGAGGTGCTCTCGCGGTTCCCCGCCGGGGCGCTCTTACCCGTTCCGCCATTGAGGCCAGCTCATCCCGGCGAGATTGATTGGCCGCGCAGCGAAAACGCAAATCTGATCGCGGCTGAAGGACGCCTCTTCTTAAGCACTGTTTATCCCAGCGACCTCCGCTGGCTCGCGACCTCGCGAGATGGGAAACACTACAGCCAACAAATTCGGCTCCGCGCAGAGAACCTTGAAAAAGGCGTCATCCGGCGTTTGCGTTGCCTCTTGGCCGTTGGTCCCGAGTCGTTGCGAAACGAATTCGAACAACTCCCCGACCGTTTCGCCGACAGCAAGTTGCCGCTGAGCGTTTGAGAGGCTGATACAGCTCAAATTCGGTACTCGATACCAAGCTGCTGGGCCTAGCTCTCGGCGGGTTTTGTCGCCGCAGGCACTGCCCGGCCCGTTGTCTTTAAATAATTCGGGTGGTCAGCTTTTCCGGTCATCTCATACAAAAAGCGACTCGGGATCGTCGGCCGCGGTTTACCCCACTTCATTCGCGAGAGGCTCAGCGACAGCGTCAACCGCTCTTCGGCGCGAGTCACCCCGACGTAAGCCAGACGGCGTTCTTCGTCGACCCCCTTTTCGTCATCTTCCAAGCTGCGGTGGTGGGGCAGAATCCCTTCCTCAAGTCCCACGAGATAGACCTCCGGAAACTCCAATCCTTTCGCGCTGTGAAGGGTCATCAGCACAACAGCGTTCCGGTTCAGTTGCTTTTCCTTGTCGTCATTCGCGTCCCGCTCACCGAGCAGCAACTGGTCAAGGAATTCGCTCAGCTTCGGCTCTTTCGCTTCTTGCACGTACTGGCCCAGCGCATTGACGACTTGCTGCACCGTATTCCAGCGCGCCGAGCGGTCGTCCGGTTCGCTGTAGAGTCGATTGATCTCCTGCTCGTAATCGACATTCCGCATCAGCTTGTTGACTGCATCGACCAATGAATTGCCGGCGAGACTACGCGCAGCCAGAATCGCCTCAGCTAGTTTGTCGAGCCCCTTCTGCGCGGCCGTTGGCAAGTCAGCCGGACGCTCATGAGGCGTGAACAGCATCCGATTGAGGCTGATGTTTGCCTTTCTCGCCTGCAACTGTAGCGACTCGAGCGTTCCCTTTCCAATTCCGCGAGCCGGGCGGTTGATGATTCGAAGCAGTGGCAGATCATCCTCTTCGCCATCCATCAGCCGCAGGTAAGCGATTGTGTCTTGGACTTCTTTGCGATCGAAAAACGACATCCCGCCGATCAGTACGTAAGGGACTTTGGCCTTTCGAAGTGCGGTCTCAAACGGACGCGGTTGCTCGTTGGTGCGAAACAGGATCGCAAAATCGCCCGGTTGCCGGTTGTGGTTCGCGATTCGGGAAAGAATCGAAGCGACCGTCTGCTCGGCTTCTTTGGTCTCATCAGGGAACTGCAGAATCTGGGGCGGTTCGCCTCCGATTCGCGAGGGACGCAGCACTTTGTCATGCCGCACCCGATTGAATTTGATCAACCGATTCGCCAGCTCCAAGATTTCGGACGTCGAGCGGTAGTTCTCCTCCAGCCAAATCGTCGTCGCCGCGGGCCAGTCATTCTTAAAGCCAAGAATGTGCGCGACCTCGGCACCACGCCAACCGTAAATCGATTGATCGTCATCGCCCACGACGCAGAGGTTCTGATGCTCCTGGGCTAGGGCCTTCACGATCCGGTATTGGCTGTCGTTCGTGTCCTGGTACTCGTCGACCAGAATGAAATCAAAACGGCCGGCTTCGGCTGTCCGCAGATCTTCATGCCGCTCAAACAGACGCTCCGTCAGCAGCAACAGGTCATCGAAATCGACCGCCCCCAACGCCTTGAGTTGCTGCTGGTAGCGACGGTAGCCAATCGCTGCGACCGTTGAGCGGTCGTCGTCGGCGAGAATTTCAGCATCATCCGGCATGATCCGGCGCGACTTCCAGTTGCTGATCGAAAAGATTAATTGATTCGGAGCGAGCAGGCTCTCGGCGACATTGATCTCGCGGAGGACTTTTCGAGCCAAACTTTCCTGCTCGCCGCCGCAGTAAATTTGGAATTTCGTCGGGTATCCTAAAGTCTCAATGTGCCTGCGAAGAATCCGGACACTAAGCGAGTGGAAAGTAGTGATCAGCGGTTTGGCTGTGCTTTTTTTCGGCAGCAGCTTCCCCAGCCGCTCTTGCATCTCGTTTGCGGCTTTGTTCGTAAAGGTAACGCCCAGAATCCGGTCCGGCTTGCAACCACCGCCGATAAGCTTGGCGATCCGATACGTGATGACTCGGGTCTTCCCTGTCCCAGCGCCCGCCAGGACTAAAAGCGGACCGTACTTGTGCTGGACCGCTGCGCGTTGTGAAGGATTCAAGCCCGACATGAAAAACCGTAGTTGCTAAACCTGACTCGCTGAAATTGAGGCGACCAGTTCCGTCGATGGTAAAGGTCGCTGCGAACGGGGAAGTGAGAAGGGCTTCCTCGCTGCCTGATTGCCCCGAAGTTCCGTTTCGGTCCCCTGAATTGCCAACTTCCCAGAAAAAAAGAAGCTGGCCATCAACCGGCGTTGATTCGGCGACCGCTTCACTTCTGTTTTTCGAAAGAGAACGCCCAAATCTAAACGGATTTCACGCGTGGAGTCGGCTTTCCGCAGGCATTTGCCTGCCTGCGTCGACAATCGTACCGAGGAATTCCGTCCAGCCCAGCCCCCCGTTGCAACTTCAGTCTTCTCTGGCCATCCTCTGATACGCGGGTTCAACGGGCGAATTCTGGGTTGACCGTCTGATTCACAAAAATTTATACTGTCGGGCTTAATTGCAGGCAGTTAATCGGTCCCTTTGGCGGAATCCATGAACAAGCAAACGGAACAGCTCGAAAAAAATGAACTCGTGGAATGGCTGGACAAGAAGTTCGGGCATCTCCGCCCCTACACCAGCCAGATCTTGTTCGGGCTCCTCACCTTGGTGGCACTCGGCTTTGCGATCGCTTACCTAATCTACGCTCGGATGGATGTTCAAGCCAAGCAGTGGCAGACCCTCAGCTCGGCAATCAACACCTTTAACCTCGATCGTCAGACCTCTTACCTGACCAACATCGCAGAGGAATTCCCTGACGCCGAGTCCAGCATGTGGGCCCTCCAAATCGCCGGCGACGTCGAAATGTCCAATGGCCTGCAACAGCTCAACTCCGACCCCCAATCCGCTGTTCGCAATTTGGAAAAGGCCCAGAAGTACTTCAACAAATTGCTCGATTCGCCGACCAAGAAGTCGACCGAATTGATCCAGCGGGCGACCTACGCTCTGGCCTACTGCACCGAAAGCTTGGGACAGTTCGAAGAGGCGAAAGAGCTGTATCAAGAGATCGTGGACAAAGCCGGAACTACGGTCTACGCCGAACCTTCGAAAATGGCGCTCGAGCGATTGGCTCAACCTGAAATTTTGGCTTTCTATGAAGCCTACAAGCGATCGGCCATCGCCCCACTGGGTGAATTGCCGAAGCGACCTGACATCTCGTTCCCGGAAACTCCTGCGGGTGAATCTTCCTCCGCACAGCCTCCTGCAACCGAGACTCCGGCTGCCGCCCCAGCCGCTGCTGCCGAACAACCAGCCGCGGCCCCAGCGGCTGAAACCGAAAAGAAGGATGGCGGCCAGTAACCGCAATCATCGGGTCGCCCGAGCAGGGCTGCACCGACCCGATTAACTCTCTCTGGGACGTCGCTTGGTTCTTGG
>JBJTQD010000932.1:0-5969 GCA_046075445.1 Planctomycetota bacterium | reverse complement strand
CGCTGTACATCGGCGCGCGGTGCAGGTTGGCTCGAATCAGGTCGTGGACCTGCTCGTTGGTGTAGGTGATCCAGCAGGGTAACTGCTCACACTGCAGGTTATCTGTCAGATAAGAAAATGGCTGCGGCGTCTCGTCACCGGGCTGCAGTTCCGTTCGCTCGTAATCAATCGTGCGTCCGTTGAGCCTCGGCGGTGTTCCCGTCTTGAAGCGGTCCAGCCGAAAGCCGAGACGCTGCAGCGCGCCGCTGATCCCTGAGGTGGTGCCCTCACCTGCTCGGCCACCGGGCGTCTTGGCTTCACCCGTGTGCATGATGGCTTGCAGAAAAGTTCCCGTTGTCAGCACGACTGAGGGCGCCAGGTAATCGGCTTCGCCGCGAACTCGCACGCCGCGAACGCGTGGACCCTGTTCGGTTGTCTCAACGAGTAGGTCTTCGACAATTTCTTGTCTCAGGTCGATATTCGGTTGTGACTCGATGAACTGCTTGACCCAAAACTGATAAGCCTTTTTGTCAGCCTGAGCCCGCGGGCTGTGCATCGCCGGGCCCTTCCGCAGGTTGAGCATCCGGAACTGAATGCCGGTCGCATCGATGGCTCGGCCCATCAAGCCCCCGAGCGCGTCGATTTCCCGCACGAGGTGTCCCTTGGCAACGCCGCCAATCGCCGGGTTGCAGCTCATTTGCCCGACCGTGTCGAGGTTAGTGGTCAGCAAAACGGTCCGGGCGCCCAGACGCGCAGCGGCCAGTGCCGCTTCGGTCCCTGCGTGACCGGCGCCGACAACCACGACATCGTATTGGTAAACCTGACTCACGGGCTGTTTGAAAATGATTGCGAGAAAAGGAGAGCGATACGGCTTAAGATTCTATCGTTAACCGCGTGGTTGCCGAGGTGAACAACAGAATACGAGGGGTACCCGATACGGCTGTGAACGAAACTCAGCCACAGAATCGCGCGAAAACGCCGATTTTGGCCGCCGGCGGAACACGAGATATCGCAGGTCGACTATCGTCCACCCATTTGCCGGATAGCCCGCCCGAGGTAGTCGGGGATGTCGCTGGAGATAAGCGCCGTCTCCCCGCAGTCGGCTGCGGCGAGGTCTCCTGCCAGTCCGTGCAAATAAGCCCCAGAGACGGCCGAGAGCAAAGCAAGTCGCGCGGCCTCTGCCGAGTCGCTCGGCCCGCGCGAACTGCTCGACATGTCGCTTCCCGCAGTTGCCGTCCAAGCCGCGCTGAGTGCGGCGATGATCCCGGTCAGTACATCTCCGCTGCCGGCAGTGGCCATTCCCGAGTTCCCGGTCGGATTGAAAACGACTGCTGCTCCATCGGTGACCAGCGTCGCCGGACCTTTGACGAGCAGCACGACTTGGTGCTCTCGAGCGAAATCGGTCGCCTGTTTCAGGGCAAGCTCCGAGTCGTGCGGATGAGCCGTGCAGGCGGGAGGTGTCTGGCGGAGAAGGCGCTGAAACTCCCCCAAATGCGGTGTCAGGATTCGAGGCCCCGCGTGCCGCGACCAATCGACGCCGGCAACTGCAAGGTTATTCAAGCCATCCGCATCGACCACCATCGGCCCCGCGAACTCGTTGTAAAGGCGCGTAAGCAATTCTCTCAGCGCCGCGCTTTGGCCCAGCCCGGGTCCAACGGCAACGCAGTCAGCCCTTTCGAGCAGCGGTTGCAAATAGTCGTATGTTGTCGCGATGAGCCCATCGCAGCTGGGTAGTGGAGCCGTCATCAAGGCGGGCGAAAAGCTGGCCGTAATCGGGTGAGCTTCGCGGCTGGTCGCAATCGTCACCAGTCCAGCGCCGGTTCGCAGAGCGGCCAGCCCACTCAAGGCGGGCGCACCGGGCATCGACTCGCTTCCGCCAAGGATCAGCACTTTCCCAAAGTCACCTTTGTGCGCTTGCGAAGACCGGGGTGGGAGTTGAGGTTGCATCAGTTTTTCATCCGCGTTGAATTCCGCTTTCGATGATATCTCGTCTGGCAAAGAAAAGAAACGAATCGCCGGCGCCAGCGGGAAAACGACTCATTTGTAGGACTGAAAACCGCGAATCGGACTGAAGGCTTCGATGGGAACTCGCCGCTGACGACGGGTTGCTTGAAGCTGTTGCGTCCTCCTCATTGGCGGAGTGCTTGACTACAATGCCGGACTGGCAATGATTGTCCGAGTTTTTCTTTCAAATTTTTTGGAGTTGTGGCAGGTCGATGAGCAAGAAGTGCGTGCTGGCCTATTCAGGTGGTTTGGATACTTCAGTGATCTTGGGATGGCTGCAAGACGAGGGCTATGAGGTCCATGCAGTCTACGTCGACCTTGGGCAGCCCTGCGAGGACCGTCAAGCGATCCTCGACAAGGCGAAAAACTGTGGGGCTGCATCGTCGCGGATCATCGATACCCGGGAAGAACTCTGCCGCGACTTTGCCTTCCCGGTGCTCCAGTGGCAAGCAAAGTATGAAGGACTCTATTTGCTCGGGACCTCGATCGCCCGGCCGCTGATCGCCAAGGCCTGCCTGCAAGTGGCTCGCGAGGTCGGAGCTCGAGCCTATGCCCACGGCGCGACTGGCAAAGGTAATGACCAGTGCCGTTTTCAGCTTGCCGCCGAAGCACTCGATGCCAACATTCAAGTCATCGCCCCGTGGCGGATCGAGCGATTCCGCAACGCCTTCCCTGGGCGCACCGAGATGATCGCTTACTGCGACCGCCACAATATTCCGGTCAAAGCGACTGTCTCCAAGCCCTATAGCAGCGACGAGAATGTGCTGCATATCAGTTACGAAGCGGGCAAGCTGGAAGACTTGAACGTTAACGGCGTGAAGCTGGTTGAGTTCGGAATGACCGTTTCACCCGAGGCGGCTCCGGACAAAGCTGAGCTGGTCAGCGTCGATTTTGACAAAGGTATTCCTGTCGCAGTCAACGGTAAGCGATTGTCGCCACTGGAGATCGTCACCGAACTGAACCGAATTGGCGGCCGCAATGGCGTTGGACGGATCGATGTCGTAGAGAATCGTTTTGTCGGAATGAAGAGCCGCGGAGTCTATGAGGCTCCGGGGATGACGATTCTCTATGCGGCTCATCGCTACGTTGAACAGTTGACGATGGACCGCGACCTGATGCACCTCCGCGATCGCTTGGCTCCGGAAGTTGCCGAGATGGTTTACTACGGCTTCTGGTACTGTCCTAAGTTTGACGCTTTGTTGGCTTTTATTCGCGACGCACAGCGAACGGTAACCGGATCGGTCACGCTGGAACTCTACAAAGGAAACGTCAACGTTTCCGCTCGTTCGAGTCCCAACAATCTCTACGACGAAGCGATCGCGACGATGGAAGGCGGCGGCTCGTACAACCAAACGGACGCGGAAGGATTTCTGCGCATTCAGGGACTGCCCTCGCGCGTGCAGGCGAGAATCACTCCTCGCAGTTACTAGTTGTGCTTAGTCGGAGTGGTTTTTCGGGTGAGCAAATTTGCATGATCGGTCGAGAGTTTGACCTGGGACGCAGTTGAGGAGTTCGCGGAATGGGAACGCTGAACAATCCGGTTCTGCACCGCGAACTTTTGGTCAATCTGCGGACGCATCGCTCGTTCATCCTGCTCGCCCTGTACCAACTCGCCCTCTGCGCGGTCATTTACTTCGCGTGGCCGCGCGAGCTGTGGCTCGACCTGACTGAAAATCCGCAGTCGACACGAAATCTGGTCAATCTGTTTTTCCTCGGGAACTTCGTGATCGCTTCCTTGATGACGCCGACGTTTGCGGCGGGAGCGATCACCGGGGAGAAAGAGCGGAAGACTTACGAGATGCTGCTGGCCAGCCCGCTCCATCCGCGGGCAATCGTCTGGGGCAAGCTAGTCGCCGCGATGACCTATCTGGCGATTTTGGTATTCACTTCACTGCCTGTAGTGATGCTTTGCTTGCCGCTGGGTGGAGTTTCGTTCTACGAAGTCCTCGCGGCTTACGTTGGACTGTTTTGCTGCCTGATCACGTTTGGCATGATCAGTGTTGCAGGCGGAGTCTTTTTTCGCCGCACATCGGCTTCGCTCGTCGCTTCTTATCTCGTCATCCTCCCTTTGGTTCTGGCGACGATTCTGTTTTGGTATTCGTATGAGTCCGCGGGTGAGCGGCGGGTGAACTTGACGTTGGTGCTTTTCCCCTGTCTCGCATTGGCGATTTCTGTTCCGCTCTTTCGGATGGCGAGCAAGAGCCTGCTTTATCCCTCGGACCTCGGGAGCGGGGGGAAAGAGGCGATTGATTTGGAGAAAGAAGCCGAAGAGTCGGTGGGACTCGTGATTCGTCGCGATCAATTTCCCGACCGGCTCTTTGCCCCGCCCAAGCGCGAGACGCTCATGGAAGATGGCGCAAATCCGGTTTACGACAAGGAGATGCGGAGTGAGATCTTCGGTCAAGGAACCTTGATGTTGCGTTTGGCGATCCAAGTCAGCATGTTGCTGGCGATTCCCTTGATGGCCATATTTCTCTATGTCTTCCGGTCGCTGTCCCCTTTTTATCTCTGCTATGTGCTGCTCTTCAATTTGCTGATCGGACCAGTTTTCTCTGCTGGGAGTGTCACCAGTGAACGAGAAAGGCAGACGCTTGACCTGCTGTTGACGACGACGCTGACGCCGATGCAGATTTTTTGGGGCAAGCTGCTCTCGGGGCTTCGGGTCTCGAGCGTGCTGACCGCTTTTCTGCTCTGGCCTTTGATTTTGGCTTTACTCACGCCGACGGTCCCCGATTACCGAATGAACTTTCTGACAGTCATCGCTTGGTTGCTCGCGGTCGGGCTGACTTGTTTGACGACGGCGAATGTCGGTTTGTTTTGCTCAAGTTTTTTTCATAAGACCAGCACGAGCCTCGTGGTGACCTATGCCGTCTTGGTGCTGCTCTACTTCGCTCCGCCAGCGATTCGCTTTTTTGCGAATGAGTATTTCCCGGTGAGCTCAATCCAGCCGGTTTCCTGGTGGTTGTCGGCCCTCAGCCCATTTGTGGCGGTTCATGAGTTTCCGCTTTACGTCGATGATTTAGGAGGGATCCCATCTCGCTGGGCGCAGGGTGATGCCGGGACAACCTCTTCGCTTTTTGGTTGGCCGTGGCGCGACCTGCGTCACTTTGGAGTTTACTTGCTCGCGACAATTCTGATTAACGTCGCGCTGAGTTTCGGGATGACCCGAATGTTCCGTAGCCGCTGGAGAGTTTCGACTTCGACCGATTGAGGGAAGAGGCGAAACACAGAGAGCGGAGCGGGGGAAAAGAAAAACTTGACCCGACCCCGTTTTGCTTCGGTTCAACTTTCGTCAGCCGGGTCCTCGCGCTAGCCCCCGGTTTAGCAGCTTAAGCAAAGCTGCCCCCCCAGTTTTTTACTTTGGATTTAGCGGTTGCGTCTGTTCTTCGGCAACTTGAGCCGCGGGCCCATCGGAGATGAAGACATGCTGGTGCGTAAAGGGAACGGGCTGCATCGGGTCGACACTATCTGCGTACTCTTTGTTTTTGGTGTCTGCAAAGCGATAGCCTTGATAAATCGAACCGCGTTGGAACGGTCCAGCTCCGACAAACCAGGTGTTCTTGGCGGTGCTTTCCGATTTCTCGATGCCTGACTGCCAAACCGGCTCGCGAGTCTTTCGGTCGTAAGCAAACACGGCGACCTTGGCGAGCCCGAACTGGGAGTGCGAGCGGCCGACTGAAAGTTCTGGTAATGGCGGCAGCAGCGGCGCGCCGGACAATGTCGCCGAAGCTTGTGCAAGCGAATTGGTTTGAGGTAAACCGTAGACGACTTCATGCCCGTTGTTTCCCAACGTGCCGAGCCGCGGTTCGATGATGATGTCGGCTTCATCACGCGTGTCGACCAATTGGCAATGCGCAGCGAAGAGTGCCTGCCGCAAGCCGCTGATCACATAGTCCGCATTGACGAGTTGAATCAGCATTCCCGGAAGCGGGGTCGGGCGAATGTATGTCGTATCGAGATAAGCTCGCAGGCCAGCCAGCGGTCGG
>JBJTQD010000931.1:0-1639 GCA_046075445.1 Planctomycetota bacterium | reverse complement strand
GTCGGCAAGCGAGCCAAAGCAACTTGCGAAACGAGCTTTTCGCTGACGCGTCGATAAGCGATCAGTTCCTCGATCGTGATGATCGGCAGTTTGTGCTGTGCGGCGATCTCCATCAATCGATCACGCGTAGCGCGATTTCCGTCATCATCGAGCACTTCGCAAATCACACCAGCCGGCCGCAAACCTGCCATCCGGCAAAGGTCGACAGCCGCCTCCGTGTGACCGGCCCGACGCAAGACTCCCCCCTCGCGAGCCAGCAGCAAGTGCACGTGCCCCGGGCGGACAAAGTCATCCGGCTTAGTCGCTGGATCGGAAATCGCCCGGACGCAGAACGCTCGCTCGGCAGCGGTGATCCCAGTCTTAGCAGAGACGTGGTCCAGCGGCGTCAGAAACGCCGTCTCCATCTTGGTTGTGTTGCGATCGACAATCGGAACCAATTCCAGCCGCCGGGCTGTCTCGGCCAATACGGGCATGCAGAAGTCGCCGCGACCACTGAGCACGAAGTTAATCACCTCCGGCGTCGCCAATTCGGCGGCGCAGATGAAGTCGCCTTCGTTCTCACGATCCTCGTCGTCGAGCACAATCACAACGCCACCACGCTTGATTTGCTCAACTGCTTCAGGAATGCTTGAAAATTTTGCGTTGCCCATAAATTTCTACCGAAGAGTGCAGCCCCATGGTGGGGCTTCAGAAGCGAGGAACCGACTCGGGGACGAACTCCACAATCCCGCTGGTCGAATAAACCGCATTGCAAGGCGATTGTTTGTCTCTGAACGCTTGGAATTCGAGAAAAACGCCTTCCCCAAAGCCGTGAATTATAGAAAACGCCAGAGCGAACCCAAAGGCCCTTGATGATTCCCAGCCAATTTCGCCTGGCCATTCCCATCGGCTGCATTGATTCGCGGATCTCCACACAAGTTTTCGATGCTTCCGGAGGCCTGCCGCGTTATCATGAGAGCTTGGGCGCTAACGCCCCAGTTTGGTGACATTTACCCCTCGGTATGACTCATGACTCTTCGTTCGCGACGCTTCTCCTTGGCGCTCTTGCCCCTTTTGGTTGTTCTTCAATCCGCAATCATTTCTGCACAAACAGCCGCTCAGCCAACCACCCCAGCCGTAGTCATTCCGCTTAAAGCAGGGAAAATGGTGCCGGCTCAATCGGTTCAAGGCGTACCGATAATCGGACTGGTTCCCTCTACCACGACTCCAGCGATTGGGATCGACCAGAATGGACAGGCTCCCGACACGACCACACCAGCTGCCGCCACCGCGGTTCAAGACCCCGCCCTCGCCGCCCGCGAGCAGCAACACATTCAGCAGCTGAACAGCCTCGAACTCAAACGCACACCATCAGCAATCCTCGACGCTTGGAAAGCCAAAGAGCTCCCCGCACCAGCCACACCGGAAACGGCTCAGCCGAACGAGCCAAGCGAACCCCTCCCCGGTGGAGAGCCAACCGCTCCCGCCGCGCCTGCAGCCGACCCGAACAACCCGCTGACTTGGCTGGACGAACAATTTCAAAAGTACACGACGGATCTCCAGCAAAACTTTGCACTCAGCCGTTGGGCTGAACTTGGGCAACAACTCAACCTCCTCCCAGAAGCTCAACGCAAACCGCTCCTTGTTCGAATGCTGAACG
>JBJTQD010000930.1:0-1443 GCA_046075445.1 Planctomycetota bacterium | reverse complement strand
AACCAAGCACAGACCAACCAAGCTGGAATCTGCCGTCGCGGAACTCGGTGCTCAACGCAGCCAATCCTCGCAGAGACTAATCTTGGACACGATCAATCCTCAACATCGAACAATGCCGAAACGTATTGCTCGACGTTGAAGTCAGCAAAAGCTTCAGGTGTTTCACCCAGGCCAATGAACTTCACGGGCAAGCCGAACTCTTGGCGGATTGGAATGGCCACACCACCCTTCGCCGTGCCGTCCAACTTGGCCAAGACGATCCCAGTACAACCGGCTGCTTGAGAGAAGCCTTTTGCTTGACTGATCGCATTCTGCCCCGCGGTTGCATCCAGGACGAGCAAAACCTCATGGGGCGCTTCCGGCACCAACTTGCCGATCACCCGTCGGATTCGACTGAGTTCATCCATCAGGTTAGCTTGGGTTTGCAAGCGCCCCGCAGTGTCGACAATCACAACATCAACCTGGTCCTTGAGTCCGGCTTCGACCGCCTTGTAAGCGACACTCGCCGGATCACTTCCCGCTTTCCCGGTGACGATTTTCGCCCCGAGACGTTCAGCCCAGATTCCAAGTTGCTCAACCGCAGCTGCTCGAAACGTGTCCCCTGCGCCGAGGACAACCGACTTGCCTTCGGAGACAAATCGGTACGTCAACTTGGCAATCGAAGTGGTTTTGCCGGACCCGTTTACGCCGACAACCATGATCACGGTTGGCCCAGTGGTTGCCCATTGAATACCGCTGGCCTCTTGCTCCATGATTTCGCGGATTGTTTCGCGGGCGGAATCGATCAAGTCCGACATCATGACTTTGCGGCCACGGAACTGGCTGCGGATCGAATCACGGATTTTTCCGGCGGGTCCAACTCCCATATCAGTCTTGACCAGGTGTCGATAGAGTTCGTCGAGAAACTCATCGTCAACCAACCGGCCTTCTTTACCGAACAAGTCCCGAATGTCTGTGTTGAGACTATCGACGGTCTTTTTCAAGGCCTGTTTGATAAAACCAAACATGCTCCGCTTGGGCGCGGGCTTTTCACTCTCAGTCTTTCCATCACCCGTGTTCCCGCCATCGCCCTCACTGGCTTTCGCTGGTTCACCGGCTTTCGAAAGGTCACTGCCACCTGCTGCCTCGCTTCGCTCGATGCGAGATTCCTCCGTGGCAGACTTGTCATCCGCGCCAGCCGGAGTCGTTTTCTTTTTTCCAAATGGATTCCAGAGAGCCATAGCAATTTCTTTTACTTAAAGCGGGAGACAAAGAACCGTTTACCAAGCGAACCGCTCAGGAAACAGGCTCTCCGTCCGGAGGTGAGGGCGGATCCGAGGAGGGTGATTCTGGTTTGGCTTGGCTACTCCCGGCAACCTCTTGCGGCCGGGGAGAGCGACGGTCTTGGTAGAGCCGATCAAGCACTCCATTGACGAAAGAGGCGGAGTCTTTTGAGCCGAAGCG
>JBJTQD010000929.1:0-913 GCA_046075445.1 Planctomycetota bacterium | reverse complement strand
CTGCTTTCTCACTCGCAGTCTCTCACTCGCAAAAAACTCTTTCTCCCCCTCGGCGGAGAGGCGGCCGGGGGGTGAGGAGGTCAGCAGCTAAATATCGCCTGACTTTGAAAAATCCCAAGCGTGTGGCGAAGGTCCCTCGCTAGGGCGGCAGTCGCTCTATGCTTCCGAGTCAATCCGCAATCGTCCCACGCACGTAAATTTACGATCATGCAGCCGCGGCTCACCGCACGCTACTGCCCAACAGGGCTCATTCCTCGCGCCGCCTCATACGCGGCAATCTTGTCGGCTTGCTGCAGCGTCAGCCCAATGTCGTCGAGGCCCTCAAGCAGACACATCCGACGAAAATCGTCGATTGAGAATTTGGCGCTCCAGCCGCTACTGTCGCTGACCCGCTCATCGCGCAAATCAATCGTCAGCTGATATCCCGGATGCGCTGCGACTTGACGGTGAACGTAGTCGACCTCCTCAGCAGTCAGCGTGATCGGAAGACAGCCATTTTTAAAGCAGTTGTTAAAGAAAATATCGGCGAATGAACTCGCAATCACCGCTCGAAAACCAAAGTCGGCGAGTGCCCAGACCGCGTGCTCGCGGCTGGAGCCATTTCCAAAGTTTTGGCGAGCCACCAAGATCGAGGCCCCCTTAAACGCCGCGCGATTCAACTCGAACTCGGGATTGTCGCTCCCATCCGGCTGAAAACGCCAATCAAAAAACAGGTACTGGCCGAAGCCCGTCCGTTCGATTCGCTTGAGAAACTGCTTCGGGATGATCTGGTCCGTGTCGACATTGGAGCGATCCATCGTCGCGACCAGGCCTGTATGTACGGTGAACGGCTGCATTGCTTGCCTCTTAATCAACAAATTTCCAATCGCGAATATCCACAAACTTGCCTGCGATGGCGGCTGCGGCGGCCATC
>JBJTQD010000928.1:0-2917 GCA_046075445.1 Planctomycetota bacterium | reverse complement strand
GTCCCGAAATCAAATTTGTGTTATTGGTGCCGCGGACAAGCGATCCATTTGGATCTCCTGCCGAGCAGCCTTAAAAAACTCGTTGTCGACGAAGATTCGGCCAGAATGGGTGCTGCAGAACCGCCACATGGCGCCGGCCCCGCCTTTCGACAAAAGGACCGGTGAGCACTGAGCTCACAGCTGCCGCGAATCGGTGTAATCCAGCCAGGCAGTCGACGACAAGTTTTATTGATGCAGCCTGTACGGCTGTTTTTTCACTTGCTTTCTGATTACTCAGAGCCCCGAAAAAGGAACTGGTTCGCGCTAATTCAAATCATCTTGGCGAAACCATTTGAGAGTCTTTTGCGGGGGCAGAAATTAGGCCGGCAAACACCAAAGAGGTTCGCCCCAAAATCCCGCAGTCTAAGAGTCACTCGGCCCAAGCCTGGGCCAACAGCTCATGCAACTGCTCAAGAATCGCTCGGAGCTGTTCCTGAAGTTGCCGGTGACTCTCCTCATCAATCAGATCGGCAGCGCGAAGTCCGTAAACGCCACCACGGTAAAAGGCGAGCCCCTTCAGCGCGCGTTTCAGCTGGACAATCATCGCCGCCCGAGATCCCCGGGTTTGAATCTCCATCCCTGTGGCTTGAGCCAAACCGGCCAGCAACTCGCCTGCTCCATTTAAAGCCGTCAAGTAAAAGCCATTACCCCCAGGCACTTTGCTCCCAACACTAACCAAGCGAAGGTAGAGCGCCTCGGCGGCCTTAAGCGCCGGGTGTCTACCGGGAGCCGCTTCTCCGGGAACCCCTTCTGCAAAACCGTCCGGTTCCTCCCTATACTCCTCCGCAAGCGAGTCCGCATCGCCATCGAGCTCCTCGTCTTCCTCCCCCGCGATCCACAACTGAAGCTCGGACTCGATATAGCTGCTGAGTTCCTCGCGATCGATCCCCTGCAAAAAGGGAAGCCCCTCGTCCGCGTCCTCTTCTGAATCAGCTTCATCTCGCTCGACTTCCTGCAGTGCATCCATCAGCGCATCGTCGGTCGAGAGACCTTTGCCTCTCCCCTCTTCGATTCGCCGCATCAGCCGCTCTTGACGCAACTCGGCCTCGCGCCGGACCTGCGAATGCAGCCGAACCAGCTCTTCCAACGTCGCCTCTTCTCCTCTCGAGTCATCAGCCAGATCATCTAGCCTCACTTCGGAGCTTCCACCTGTTTGCATCTTCCGCGCTACCAGCTCGGCGACTCGTTGAATTCGGACGGCAAGAATCTCAGGGTCTTCAGCCGCCTCTGGCGAAAGCGGCGAGCTTTCCAGTGACTCGCTCAGCGCTAGTATCGCTGAGCCAAGAAAATTCAGTTTGCGGGCCAGCTCGCGCGGGTCGCGATGCTCGTAGTATCCCGATTCATCGGAGACTTCGAGCCTGCTAAAGAACTCGCCTCGCAGAGCGTCGAGGAGCGCGACGACTGCGACGTGCCCCTGGAGGCTGCCGAACTGAGTCTTCACAAAACAGTACGGCGGTTCCGGCAAAGGCCCCTGCTCGGCATCCTTGATCTCAAACAAATTGAGCAGCTCGCCCTCTGGCGAGATCAGCAGCGATAGCGTGTCCTGACCGGGACACATTTGAACGAGCAAACCACGAACGACCCGGCCGGGGTCCTCCTGACCAAACGACCGCCAAATCGTGGCATGGCCACCAAGAGCCGCCACCACGTCCAGCACGCGGTCCTCAAACTCTTCGACCCGCGCCAGGTCGTCGAGCTTCCCGCGATAGTGAATCGTGACTCCCATACTACCAATCCATAAAATTACGACCGCGAAATACCGCCCAAATAAGGTCACCCAAGGCTCAAGACGCCATAGCTTTTGGGGACCGCAAACACCCGTAGTCTAGCGATCAGACTGGCAAGTGACAAAATCTTGCAATTGGCTTTCCAAATATCGCACGCAGCTCGAGCCTCAAAGGAGATTTTGAGTGATAACGGGGGCTCGGGCAAAACTTGGCGAGCGGCTCGTTTAAACCCGTCCAAAGCCAAAAATCGATAGCGTCTTTTTGCATCGAACTCAGTGAAAAAAAGTGCCTCTCAGGAGTTCCTGCGCATGCGTTAGGCCAAGAAATCTCTCTGGAATAAAACCCCGAGAATTGTCACCTTCGGACTCCCCTGCGTTCCAAGTCGCGTTTGCCTTTGCCAGACAACTGTGAAAGCAGGCAGGATCCGGAAGCAATTCGATTATTTTTAGCCCGTAATGGCCGGGTGCCCCAACGGCCCACTGAGGGAATTTTTCGCTTCGAATGCGAATTTTTCAAGAAGATTCAAAAAGTTGAGTTTATGATAGGGACAGAAATTTTTCCGATAGATTGTGTTGAGGGAGCATTGTCGAGGTCCGGAAATGCATGCCGTTTTACTCCGAATAACATCACTATCGCTGGCACTTTTCTGCCTCTCTGGTGCTGCCGCCCAGGAATTAGAAGTACTTGAGAACAGTATTGGCATGAAGTTGGTTAAGCTACCGGCGGGGAAGTTCCTTCGCGGCTCGCCAGTCGATGAAGTCGGTTCACAAGACGATGAGTGCCAACACGAGGTCACCCTGACTCGAGATTTTTACATCGGTGTTTACGAAGTCACTCAGTCAGAGTATGGGCGAGTGATGCGTGAGAACCCGAGTTTCTTTCCAGAAGCACTGGTTTACCCAGCAGTCCGTCATCCTGAAACCGGACGCCTGATTAGCGCCGAAAAAAGGGAGCAATTAGACGGAGACTGCTACCCAGCTGATCGGATTCCCTGGGGAGACGCCGTTCGGTTTTGTGAAAAACTCAGCCAAGTGCGGGAAGAAGCCCGACCCGGCCGAGTCTACCGTTTACCGACTGAAGCCGAGTGGGAGTATGCTTGTCGAGCCGGGTCGACGACGGCTTTTTCCTTTGGATCCGATCCTAAATTGCTG
>JBJTQD010000927.1:0-6951 GCA_046075445.1 Planctomycetota bacterium | reverse complement strand
GCTCAGCGTCGCAGCGCAAACTCTAGCGGTGAAGGTCGAAGCATTGAATTCGTGCTCGGCATACAAAGTCAGCGACGAGTCCATCGCGCGGACATGCAGCGGGTCAGTTTTTTTACCGGTCAATTTTTCGAGGAAGTAGCCGGCGATTGAATTTTGACTTGAGTGGAAATCGATTTGCGTTCCGTCCTGTGCGAAGCGATGCCAGTAAGTGAGCATCGATGGAAAAGCACCGAGCAGCCGAATCGCTTTGTCGATTTGCTCTGAGAAATCCTTCTCCGGTTCAAGGCAGCCGAGCAAAGAACAGCCCGTGCGAAGGACATCCATCGGGTGTGCGTTGGCTGGGATGGAACGCAGAGTCGCCTGAAGGGCGGGAGGCAGTTCGCGCTGAACGATCAATTGGTGGTTGAATTCTTTCAATTCGGATCGGTTTGGAAGGTGCCCGATCAGGAGCAGGTAGGCGACTTCCTCGAAGCTCGCCTGACTGGCGAGGTCTTCGATCGAATAACCGCGGTAGGTCAGCCCCTTGCCTTCTTTACCAACGGTAGAGATGGCAGTCTGCCCCGCGGTGATTCCGGCCAGTCCACCGGTCTTTTGAGGTTTCTTATCGGTCGATTCGATAGTCCCAGACGATTGGCTCATGATGGTTCCTTTTTTCCGAGGATTCTGTCGAGCGCCTGTTCGTATTGATGGTAATGAATGATCTCGTAAAGTCGATCTCGGGTTTGCATCTCCGAGAGCACGCCCCGCTGCGTTCCCGCGTTGCGAATTTCGCGGTAGACCTTTTCAGCCGCGGCGTTCATCGCGCGGAAGGCACTCAGCGGATAGAGCACCAGTCGTACTCCGAGTTCACCCAGTTCAGCCGCAGTTAATAGAGGGCTTTGGCCAAACTCGGTCATGTTGGCGAGCACCGGAGCGGAGAGTGCTGAAGTAAATTGGCGATACTGTTCCGGGGTCCGGACGGCTTCGGCAAAAATCATATCCGCCCCGGCTTCAAGGTACTTGTGACACCGATCGAGGGAAGCTTGCATTCCATCACTCGCAAGGGCGTCGGTCCGGGCCATGATTACAAACTTGGGGTCGGTGCGAGCGTCGACAGCCGCCTTAATCCGGTCGCACATTTCATCTGGCTCGACCAACGCCTTCCCCGGACGATGGCCGCAGCGCTTAGCGTTTTGTTGGTCTTCTAGGTGCATCCCCGCTGCGCCCGATGCGATGAAGGTGCGGGTCGTTCTCGCCACATTAAAGGCGTGACCCCATCCGGTGTCGGCGTCGACGAGGAGTGGAAGCTGCGTAACGCTGGTCAAGCGTTGGATGTCGGCCGCCACGTCGGTGAGCGAAGTCATCCCGAGATCAGGCATTCCCCAAGATGCGTTTGCGACTCCGGCTCCTGATAGGTAGAGCGCTCGAAATCCGGCTTGCTCGGCCATCAGCGCCGACAGTGCGTTGATGGCTCCGACTACTTGCAGGGGGCGCTCGGCGGCGAGCGCTTGCCAAAGTCGGGCTCCTGGGGAATCGGACCGAGAAGAACTGGACATTGATTTATCGCGGAAGGGGATGCAGGGGGGCGGGAAACGGCCTGTGAACCCAATATATCGGGGAAAATGGCTCCACTGCCAGCCCACCCGACGCTGCGCGAGAAAGTAGAGGGGAGAGCCGTGGAGCAGTAGGAAAACCAGACGTGTGTGAAATTCTTATTTTCCGGTTCCACCCCCGAGCGGGCTCTGCTGGCCAACGGCCTTTCGGCCTCCACTCCGGGGAAAAGCATTAGGGTCGAACGGAACGTGGCCCCCTTGCAGCAAGCGGGCGGTTCGACGCAGAACCCTAACAAAACGCCAGGAGGAGACCGGAGGTCGAAGAATCGGCGAGGTCGGGAGACCTGCGCCGAGCGCGGCCAAGGGGGGTCGGGAGACCTGCGCCGAGCGCGAGGGCCCGTTTGAAGTGAACCATCTGGTGCTGCGAACATTTTTAAACCAGTCAGTGCCGGGATAAATCAAACGATCGACTTGCTGTTTTGGGTTTTCGCGCAAAAAAGCCCGAGGAAAGTTGGCTTCTTTAACCCCCCTGCGGTTGTTCGCTCGACCTCAAAATAACTCCCGGGAACGAGTTAGCCACGCCGCGCGAGTTCGGCAATTGCCTCGGCAGACCCAGTAACAGCGATAAATCGGCTGTTGATCCGGTTTTTCGGCCGAATGATTCGCCTTACAAAAACGGCGGGCAGACGTTAACTTAGGGAATCTAAAGTGACCCACTGGGCTGTTCTCCGACAAAGCGGAATCGTATGTCTACGGCTACAAAATCTCTGATCGCGGCGATTGCAAAAAATGACTTTCCCGAGGGCGTTTTGCGAAACGCAACTCCAGCCAGGCTGTACGAAGAGGCCGTTAAGTTCGACGAGTCGGTGATCACGTCTTCCGGCGCAGTCGCCGCCTCTTCGGGAGCCAAGACGGGGCGTAGCCCGAAAGATAAACGCGTTGTCGATCAAGCTTCGGTTCACAGCGATGTGTGGTGGGGCGATGTGAATATCGCGCTCAGCGGTGAGTCTTTCGCCGCGCTCAAGAAGCAAGCAGTCAATTTTTTGGATGAATGCGAGCATCTCTACATTGTCGATGCGTTTGCTGGCTGGGACCCTAGCTCACGGCTTAAGATTCGGATTGTCTGCAGCCGCGCCTACCACGCGCTCTTCATGCACAACATGCTGATTCGCCCGACGGAAGAAGAACTTCGCAATTTCGGCCAGCCCGACTATGTGATCTACAACGCCGGCCAAATCGCCGCGGATCGCTCGATCGCTGGAGTGACTTCCGAGACGAGCGTCGCCTTGAACTTCGACAGTGGCGAGATGATTATCCTCGGCACCGAATACGCTGGAGAAATGAAGAAGGGCGTTTTCACGATCATGAATTACCTGATGCCCAAACGCGGCATCCTCTCGATGCATTGCTCGGCCAATGAAGGCCATGGCGGAGATGTGTCGCTCTTCTTCGGTTTGTCGGGAACCGGAAAGACAACGCTTTCGGCCGACCCTCGCCGGCGACTGATCGGTGACGATGAACATTGCTGGTCGCCCCAAGGCGTGTTCAATATCGAAGGCGGTTGCTACGCCAAATGCATCGGACTGAGCGAGGAGAAGGAACCGGAGATCTACCGCGCGATCCGCTTTGGTGCGATTCTCGAAAACACCGTGCAAAACCCCGAGACCCGAATCGTGAACTACGAGAGCGATGCCCTGACGCAAAACACTCGTTGTTCCTATCCGATCGAGTACATCGACAACGCCAAGATTCCTTGCGTCGGCGGACACCCAAAGAACATCATCTTGCTCACCTGTGATGCGTTCGGCGTTCTGCCACCAGTCAGCAAGCTGACGTCCGCTCAGGCAATGTATCACTTCATCAGTGGCTACACGGCGAAAGTTGCGGGAACTGAAATGGGTGTAACCACGCCGCAAACCACCTTCGCCGCCTGTTTCGGAGCCGCTTTTCTTGTCTGGCATCCAACCAAATACGCTGAAATGCTCGCCGAAAAGATGCAGCAGTTCGGCTCCAACGCCTGGCTCGTCAACACGGGCTGGACCGGCGGACCAGCTGGAGTCGGATCGCGAATCAGCCTTAAGTACACCCGCGCGATTATCGATGCGATTCACGACGGGTCACTCGCACACGCCGAGTATGAAACCGATTCTGTTTTCGGTTTATCAATTCCCAAGAGTTGTAATCACGTCCCCGCTGGGATTCTCAATCCCCGGAACACTTGGGCTGAGACGTCGGCTTATGACGAGATGGCACGCCGTTTAGCTCAACAGTTCCACGGCAATTTTGAAAAGTACAACCATTCCAGCCACCCGGAAATCGCCGCCGCCGGTCCCCGAGTGAGCTAACTCGGCGTGGGGCAGAGTGGAGTCTGCAGAGCGGAGTCTGCCCGTATGATCGTAGAACGATTGTCCCTAATCGTTCTGGGCCCTGATGGCGGACGGCATTCGACCGCCGAGCAGTTGGGAATAAATGCTCTGAGGTCCTCTTCGCTGCTCTCTAGCTGCTAGCACTGTGCTGGCTGTTGCTGGCAAATTCTCAGCTTGTGACCGCTTGTTTCGGTTCCTATACTCCGCCAGCTTTTTTGCCGCCGCTTGGCCTGCGCGCGGACCGTTCCGTTATCGATATCGACTTGAGGAAGCCGACGACTTGAAGCAAAGCTCGTCGTTATTTCGCGAACCCACTTTTCTCGCGGCGCTCCGTCGTGTTGCCGTCTGGTGCTGCGCGCTGATCCTCTGCTTTTCTTTCTCTGGAATCTTGCCATTTGGTTGTCTCCCAGCTTCGTGCTCTGCCCAAGAAGTTAGCTTTCGTCCTCCTGATGACGCGCATTCGATTTCCATCAATGCCTCTGACGGAACGACATGGGATGAGGGTGGGTTCAAAGTTGTGCAGCTGACCGGCACAGTGGAATTGCGTCAGGGAACACTCCGGGCGATTTCCCGCGATGCGGTCTTATTCATTGACACGGCAACTGACGCCGAGGTTGCCCAGCGAAAAGTGATTGTTTATCTCGAAGGCGGCGTCCGGATGCAGTTGCCCGCGAATGAACTTGGCTTGGGCGAAGCGGCTGTTCCGGAATCGGCGAGCGCCTCGCCAATCCAGCGGCTTGAGGACGAGCGTTGGCTGGGGCGACTCTTCACGGGGCAGGAAATCGAGTTCAGTTGTCCGCTGCGAGTCGTCGCTGCGGATGGTAAGTCCGAACTCTATCTCCGGGCTCGGAATGCGTTGCTGCAAGAAAACTCAGCGACGATCCAGCAGGTCCAGTATCAGCAGTCTGCGCCGGGGACTCAGGTACTCGTGTCGCCTTTGACGGGCCAAGTCCAAACCATTCCGCCGCCACAAAATAACGAACCGGCTCCGGGCTGGGACCCGCAGGCTCAAGAATTGAGGCGTCCGCAGCTCAATGGCCAGGCCCCTTTGCCCGGCGAGAAGTCACCCAGTGGTAATGCTTCCGGCTCTAGCAATTCGCCTTTGCCTTCGAGCACCGGACCGACTCGAGTCGATATCACGGCTCGCGACTCTACGGTCGACTTCAATATCAAGATCCAAAGCAATCCGGATAATACGGCTGAACGCGTTTGGTTGGGCGCTGGCGGTTGCCGGGTGACGATCAACAGTCCGGAAATTGCCAATCTCCGCGGGATGGAAGTTGACCGAGGCAGCCAAGTCGTAATCCTTGCTGACAACGTGGTCGCTTGGCAGACAACGATGCCCGATGGCGATCCTCGCTGGGAGCTTTATCTCGAGGGAAATGTCGTCTTCTCCAAAGGGACACGCGTCATTTACTGCGAGCGGCTCTATTACAGCGCCAATGACCAGCGCGGCACGATCCTCAACGCCGACATGCTCACGCCGATCGAGGGGTATCGCGGATTGGTGCGATTGAAAGCCGATGTGATTCAGCAATCCGATGCCAATAACATGCAGGCGATTGGAGCCGCGTTCACCTCCAGTCGCATGGGCGTACCGCGTTACTGGCTACAGTCGGCAACAATTGACCTCGATAGGCGACAGAGCGAGATGCTCGACCCGAACAGTGGGGCTCCGCTGGTTGACCCTTATACGGGCCAACCCCAAGTGAAAGACGGCTACTTTGTTGAGAGTCGAAATAACTATGTCTACGTTGCCGACACACCGGTCTTCTACTGGCCTCGTTTCCGAGCGAGTCTGGAAGATCCGAATCTGTACCTTGAGCGATTGCGTTTCGGCAATGACCGAATCTTCGGCTACCAAGTTTACACCGGCTGGGACATGTACCAGTTGCTGAATTTTCGCGAGAAGCCTGAGAACTCACGTTGGATTGGCGTTGTCGATTACTTGAGCGAACGCGGTTTGGCGCTCGGTTTCGAACGCGATTACGTTTCGGATGGTTTCTTCGGACTTCCGGGACGTGCGACGGGAATGACTCGCAGTTGGTTCCTCCGCGATGACGGATTGGACACGCTCGGTCGCGATCGCCGCGATCTCATACCGGAGAAGAAACGTCGCGGACGTTGGCTTGGTCAACATCGCCAACAATTTGAACCTGGCTTTGCGCTTCGCGGTGAACTGGGCTACCTAACGGACCGAAACTTCCTTGAGCAGTTTTACGAACGGAGTTGGGACTCCGACAAAGACTACACGACGGGGCTTTGGCTGGAGAGAAACGTCGGAACGCAATCGTTTAATTTGATTGGCGATTACCAAATCAATGAATTCTTTACTCAGACCTCCTGGCTGCCGCGGTTCGATCATTTCGTGCTTGGCCAACCTTTGCTGAACAACCGGCTCGTATGGCATTCCCATTCCACCATCGGTTACGGCCGATTCCGAGCTGCGACGCCGCCTTTGAATGCTGCCGAGCTTGTGAATTTCAATTTGCAACCTTGGGAGGTCAACGCGAGCGGCGTGCGGATGGGTACGCGGAACGAGTTAGACTTGCCGGTTCAATTGGGGCCAGTGAAAGTAACTCCCTATGTGCTAGGGGATGTGACTTACTGGCAGGAAGATTTGACGGGCGACAGTTTGACTCGGACTTACGGGCAAGGTGGCGTGCGCGCGAGCCTGCCATTCTGGAAAGTTGACCCGACGATCCAAAGCTCGCTCTGGAACGTCAACGGTTTGGCTCACAAGATTTCATTTGACACGGAACTACTGTACGCCGGTGCTTCGGATGGGTTTACCAACTTGCCGCTCTACGACCAGTTGGATGACGACTCGCAGGAAGCTTTTCGTCATCGGATGGCCGCGACAACGTTTGGTATCGCACCGCCCGGAGACGTGCCGCTGCAATACGACGAACGGTTTTTTGCATTTCGGCGGGGCATGCAAAGCTGGGTCACCGCCGGTAGCCCGGAAATCGCGGCTGATATGGCCGCAAGAAGCGACTCCGGTTCGTAGGGTTTCTCGAGAAAGTCCGCGGCTCCCATCTTCATCGCCTGGG
>JBJTQD010000926.1:0-5532 GCA_046075445.1 Planctomycetota bacterium | reverse complement strand
AAATCTTTCAGCTGCGAAATATGGTTCGGGAAAAGCCTAAGATATAGAGACTTCAGATCTGCGTGGTCGTCTCTTAGTGCTCGCGCCCTCTGTTTCGATGGCCCAGAGTTGAATTCTTCCTTGAGCCTCCGCAGACTATCTTCCAAAAGTTTTTGCGACGGCACGGCCTCGCCGAGACCGTTCAATGCTTCAGCCAGCGTACAGACTTGCTCTGACTCGTAACCACCTTCCGGATCATTCAAATGCTGCTCAGCAATTTCCTTCGCCAAAAGGTAGTTTCCCGCGCGTAACGCTCCACGACTGAGCTGGCAGCGTCCCGAATCGTCGGTGAATCGCGAGCGAAATTTGGTGATGACTTCCGAGGCCAGAGTTTTCTTATCTATTGCAATCAGCGACTCTACAAATTCGTCGAAATGCCAGCCAATCAGACTTGTGGAATCGTAAACCTCGAATCGACCTGATTCAGCAACTTGACTGGCCAGCTTGAGAAAGCGGGAATAAGCCTTGACCACCGCCGCGGCCTGAGAACTCCCCTCAAGCGTGGCAAGCGCATTGCAGTAACGGCGGAAGTGCGTCCGCAGAGGACTTGTACTCCCCAGCAATTCGCTCCTCCTCGCCGGCACAGCCAATTCGATTTCGGCGACCAGCCGTTCGTAGTTTTGCACAAGCTGGGCGGGCGGGATTGACGTCTTGTCTTGAAGATATCTCTTCCGGTTCGGGGCCTCCTTGAATCCCAACAACTTCCGTCCAATGTGCAACTGTAGGATAAATAATCCCGCCGTCTCTTCTGGCTGCTCATCTTTCGGGTACCAGACAGAGTCCGCGCCATCCAGAGCAACCCAACCTACTTGAGTTGCAATCCGAGCGGACGCAACGGCGACGGTCCTCGGCCCCGAATCGAGAGAGGATGAGATTTTCGCTACATCGGTGACGCGTGGATCCTCTAAAGGATGACCCCACCACTGAAGCAGCAGACTTTCGAATGGACATGGCTCGACGATGTCTGACACTTCAACCATCTTGGCTTGCTGCATTTCCCAGCAAGAGTGGATGGCATACACATCCTCTGGTGGCCGCTGCTCCATCTGCCCGAAAAAAAAGCTCCAAGTCATACTACCGACCACCCCGCAACTGACTTTATCTCCCTCCAGCCCAGTGCGGTCGCGGAGCCGAAACCAAATCAGCCAAAATGGCTTTCGTTCTCCGGTTGGTGGCCAAGCTAACTCGCGATGGTCCAGAACCTCGATTTCATCTGGCGGCATGCCGAGCTCATTAGGGTGCGCTAACCAGGCCGCCATTTCCGCTCTAGCGAGGAACGCCGGTTGCCTGGCCTCGTCAGGAATCAAATCCTCACGACCAACTTCGGTCAAGAAATTAACGGCTGCTTTCGCGCGCATCAGGTCGCCGCAAAACCGAGACAACATTTTGGCTCCCGACTCGCGGCCAAGCTTGGCCGCGACCCACGCGGCTCGCAGCTGAATTTCCGGACTGACATGGTCCATCGCCAGCGCCAGAAGGCGATCCCGCCCCGGATCACTGATAAAAGGTAACGCCGCCGTTGCACTTTCACCAAAACTCAAAGAGTCTGGATTGGTATCGGTCAGCCAATCCTGTAGGCGGCGCTCGCCCGCCTCGGAATCAAACGGATGTCGCTCCAACCCTTCGCTCTGGGAAGCATCGTTTGCACTATCCAACAGGGCAATGGCAATGAAGCCGCCCGGAAGCGGGGCGCTCAAGCTCTGATAAACATAGTCCCGGTGTGGGTGAGACTCGGCAAACTCCCCGAGAATTGAATGCCAGATGCTTTCGCTAGGCTGAAAAGACTCTCTCGCCGCTTCGACGATTTTTGTCGCCCCGTCAAAAGAGCCGTACATCGCGAGAATTTTCAGGATAAAAAGCTGGTCCCAGAAAACGCCCGCCTTTTGATCTTGCCTACCACGTTCATAGTGCCTGATTAGTAAAGGTAGCCCCTCGCGCTCAAAGACCTGAAAGGCGGGTGACTGCGGGCCGCCAACCTGCAGGAACAATTTGGCCAGCGAGTGAAGAGGAGACTCGAACGAATCCCGCTCGATCGGCTTATCGTAGAGCGACTGTAAAGTCTTACAGATGGACTTTGCCTCGCTCCTTGTTTCGATTACGTACTCGCTGAACGGACGTAACTCTTCAGCTAAATCACCATTCGGACTCATCCCACGTGTAATTGCTTTTTGCAGCGGACTGCTAAAAAACATGATTCACCTCAAAGCCAGCCTTTGCGTCAGCGAATAACTGACGTGTAGTTCCGGCAAATCTGAAAAAGTAGCAACGCATTTCCGCCCTAAAACGGATTTTCCGGCAAGCCTTTGGCCTCGAGCTCCGCGCCGCCATTGGGGAACAGCTTGAGATAAGTTCCGCGGTAAACACCGTATAGCTTGCGAACATGCGGAGACTGGCGGGCTTCGCTGGACTGCTTGCTGAGGCAATCCAAGAGCAACTCTTTCGCTTGCTGAGTCTCACCCCGGCGATGCAGAATTTCAGCGAGCAAGCCCATATCAAGCACGAGATGACGGTATTCAACAATCTCGGCGATCTTCCCAAACCACCTCTCGGCCAAATCAGCTCGCCCTGCCTCGTAAAGGGCGTTCCCCAAAAGACTGTACCCGCGAAAGTTATCCCAATGCGGAGCAAACCGCTCGCAGACCACCGGCACACTTTCGGCACTGCCGGAGGAAAGCAGGGCGGCAATGTACTCCTCAAAGTACTTCGATAAGAGACCGTTCGCTCCGAAAGCAACCTCGCGAGCCGGCTCATCAACCTCTTCGGCCCAGTCCAGGATCTCCGAGAATTTCTCCAACAGGTACTGTTCTTTGTCTCCTCCTTTAGTTTTCACCAACGCCTCGAGGTACTCTTCAAAACGGCTCGACAAAGGAGTCTCGACGAACAGTATCGCTTGATCCGCCGGCGAGGCCCCCCAGAATTCTTCCATCAATTGCTCATACGCACTGCTGAACTCCTCCGGAGTGCGCTGGGGTAATTCCCGGCTCAGGAATTCTTTGCGGTTCGGTTTTTCTTTGAACCCCAGAATTTGTCCTCCCAGATGCAGCCTCAAGATCGTCTCTGCAGAGGTCGATTCCGGATGCTCTGTTTTCGGATACCAAACCGTTTCCAAATCTGAAAACAACATCCATCCCTCCACACCGTCCACCTTGCCCTTGGCGATGTAAACTTTTCTCGACGGAAGTTTCAGTTTGGACGCGACTCGCGCGGAAGCGAGCAAACTCGGATTCTCGATCGGGCTCTTGAGCAACTTCAGCAGCTCAGCAGACAGCTCAGGCGAGTCAGCCTCCTGCACCTCGATCAGATCGGCCTGCTCCATCTCCCAGCCGCAGTGAATGGCATAGATATCTTCCGGAGGACGGCGCAGCATCTCGGGATCGAAAAAGCACCAGGTGCCACTGCCCACAAGTCCGCAGCCAACATCATCGGGGTCCAGCCCCAAGCTGTCTCTCATGAGGTACCGCACCAGCCAAACCGTGCGCGGCTGCATTTCCGGAGGCCACTTGAGTTCTCGACGGTCAATGATTTCGACCTCATCGGGAGCCACACCCAACTCGTTGGGATGCTGCAGCCAATCTGAAAATTCCGCCTTCGCGCTGAAATCCGGCGCCTTCGCTTCCTCGGGAATCAGGTCTTCACGTTCTAATTCTTCCAAGTACTGCTGTGCCCGAACGGAAAGGTCTAAGCCAAGGGTGGCGCGGGCGAGCAGTCGCAATCCTTGCTCGTCACCATTTCGACCAGCAGCCCAAGCCGCTTCCAACTGAACGGACGGATCGGGGTACTCCAGCGCCAGCGGCAGCAGCGGTTTGCGTACCTCTTCGCTGACGAATGCCAAGGCAACGGTGGCGCGATACGCGGAATCGCCGTCGTCTTGATTTGACAGCCAGACCCGCAAGCGATCGCGGCCCGCCGCCGAGTCGAATGGATGCGTCGGCAAATCACCCTCAAGCGAGGCATCGTTTGCCGCCTGCAGCAGAGCAAGCCCAGTCTTGCCTGCCGGAAGGTTGAGCTTGATCTGGCTAAAGAATTCATCGCTCGCAATCGGCGGCGTAAACAGCGTGAGGAAAATTTCTTCCCACTGTGCATCCTCCACTCCCAGCTGACGCCGGAGCGCCGTCAGAATGCGCCTTTCACTTCCTATGGCTCCGTACATCGCGAGCGTGTGAAGCCCGGTCAAAAGATGCTCGACGTTGGCTGGGTCAAGCCTCTCGAGCTGACGGTCGTAGAGCTTGGCGAGCAGCGGAATGCCGCGCCGCTCGAGAGTTTCAAACGCCGGTGTCTCGCCTTCCGTTACAAGCTGAAAAAGAAACGCGAGTTCAAGAAAATCCTCGGCTGGGACTGGAACGTTCTCGACCTCCCGCTGCAGCAGCGTCGCGAGCGTCTCGCAAACCGCTCTGGTATCTGCTTGCGAGGAGAGCTCAAAGTCTGGCAGCTTGTCCAGTTCCTTCGCGATACTCCCCTCGGGCTTCAAGCCACGCTTCAGCGCGCGTTCCAGTTTGCTTTCAAACAGCGAGGAAAACAAACCGCCCGAGGACTGCTGAGGTTTACTTTCCAATCGCGGCAACTCAGGCTTGGGCTCTTGAGGAGCACCTTGAACTTCTTTAACTCCAAACAAAAGCAAGCCAAAACAAAATGCGACCCAAGCAAAGTAACGCCGAGACATCGTTACACCTCTGAATCCCACGACCGGAAGCAAACCGAATTAGAGCTCTTTAAATTTTAGTCTAAGCCCACCCGCTCTTCAGCAAGACAAATTGCAGCTTACGATTGCAGCCTGCTAAGCATTAGATTCGCGATTGATCTGCCGGTCGCTTCCCCGAACCACCGGACAAAAGTTGCATCAAATGTTGCACCTATTGGCTAGAGTTTGTCACAAAACGGAGTCATCAACTGACCAAATTGATGACGAACCCTCTTCCCCCAGCGCACTAAAAAAACCCTGCGAAACAACTTGGTTTCACAGGGTTTTCGTCAGTCGGAGCGACAGGATTTGAACCTGCGACCTCTACGTCCCGAACGTAGCGCTCTAGCCAGGCTGAGCTACGCTCCGATTTGGTATGAAAAACTCTGCACAGCGGGTTTTCAAAGTGATAGACCGCAGTGCATGGGCTTGGGTTCGCCGAGCCTTGAGAAGAACGCTCAAGTCTAGCCTCCACGACCCAAAAACGTCAACTGAATGCGAATTCGCTGAGGAAAATGGCCAAGTTTGTCACGAGCGATGAACGCCGGGGGAGTGGGATTTGGATTGTGGCCGAGGAAAATCGGGCGTTGATGGTTGGGCGAACGCTCGCCGCATGGTGGGTGCGCGTCGCGGTCATGTGGGAATTGGTGGAGTGCGTAACCGCGCGAACGCGACCCACCCTACTCGTCTAAGCGGCGCTCGGCGCGGGTCTCCCGACCCCGCCGATGCTTCGACCTGCGGTCTCCTCTTTGCGTTTGCTTGGAGTTTAGCGCCGAAACGCCCGTGCTAATGATGAGGCTTGGCGTTGATGGTTG
>JBJTQD010000925.1:0-1025 GCA_046075445.1 Planctomycetota bacterium | reverse complement strand
AATCGACCGATCCCGCGCACGGAACTCTCGCGCGGTCCAGCGACATTCAAAACGGTTACTTGATTCGCCACCAACCAGTCGACAACGCATTTTGGCTCGGCGGGGTCTGCCAAATCGACGAGCAATCGCGGGCGGTGATAGCGGCCAGCTAACTGTACGGTCAACTTGGTTCCCCCACTCAAGTCGTGGTAATGCAGCACCAGCGTGGCCTGAGAGTCAATCACGTTTCGTTCCGTTCGCACCGCGTAATCAGGCTCAGCGGTCTCCCGTAATTGATAGTTTGCCGCGAGCGTTCCATCTTCGGCCAACCTCCCGCGAGGACACCATCCTCCATGGGGAATCTGCAAATGGATTGCCACATCAAGCGCAGCCCGATCGACTCCCGTTTGTCCACCGGAAACAATTTGGAGAAGTCGGTAAGTCATCGACGATGCCTTCGCAAGAACAGGAGCAAGTTAGAGCGAATGATACTTTTGGTGTGAGACCTTACCAACCCCCTGAAAACAAAAACGGCCAGGGATGCCTCAGAGCACCGCTGGCCGTTTTGAATTATTGAGGTATTCATCAGCCTGACCAGAAATCAGCGTGACCGCCGACTACTTGTCAGCAGCCTTGGATCCCTGGCTCTTCAACTGGAACAGCAAGGCATGATATCCCGAATCGTCGCTCGTGATAAATCCGCCACTGGCAGCGAAGAAGTCTCGAATCTCATCCCAATCTGGCAAAGGATTATCGTCGAGAGCCCGCTTGAAGTTGCGGACGAAGCGATTCTCTTCTCCGCCACGTTCGAGCATACCCTTCACATCGTCTCCCTTGGCCATATCGAGCATCGATTCCATCATCGGCCCGGGTTGGCTGTAGAAAATCGCCGCGGGCATGTCTGTGCCAAGCAAGTTGGCCATTTGCCTCGAGACTTGCTTGAACTGAGGATCCTCGGCCAGAGTCGCGTTTTCGCCCTTGTAGGTATCGACGGCATACTTGATGAACGCAATGCTGTCTGCCGCGACGAGCGTCCCTTCGATAAT
>JBJTQD010000924.1:0-1393 GCA_046075445.1 Planctomycetota bacterium | reverse complement strand
GCGCGAAAACCCGGCTGAGACGAGTACCGGCATTCCCTCCCCGACGTGGTCCAACCATAAAGAGCTTGCTAAACTGACGGCAAATCGAAACACGTTCGTGTTCACTCTTGAGGAATTGAAATCGCCATGAAACCGAGTCTGCTCTTCCTGATTTCCTGTCTGCTGCTGGCTATCCCGCTGAACGCTGCCGACGACTGGACCCAATGGCGCGGAAAAGACCGCGCGGATATCTCCTCTGAAAAAGGCCTGTTGCAGGAATGGCCCGAAGGCGGACCGCCACTACTTTGGACCAACAAACAGGGTGGGCTCGGCTATGCCGGATTTGCCGTTGTCGGAAATCGCCTCTACACCATGGGACTCGAGGACAACGAAGAATTTGCCCTCTGCCTCGACGCCAACACCGGCGAGCAGGTTTGGAAAACCAAAATTGGGGATAAGTTCGAAAACGGCTGGGGCGATGGCCCCCGCTCCACCCCGACTGTCGACGGACAGTTCATCTACTTCATGCCGGCTCAAGGTGCCCTTAGCTGTCTCTCGCTCGATGGCGAAGTCAAATGGAGCCGCAAGATGACCGAGTTTGGCGGCAAAGTTCCCTTCTGGGGATACTCTGAGTCGCCTCTGGTGGAAGGCGACCTGGTCTGCTGCACTCCTGGCGGCGACCAAGGAGCCATCATCGCCCTGAAGAAAACAAGCGGTGAACTCGTCTGGCAAACCAAGGACCTGACGCCAGCAGCTCACTACTCCTCGCTGATTGCCGTAGATATCAACGGCCAGCGCCAACTGGTCCAGCAACTGGTTGATTCGATTGTCGGAGTTGACCCGAAAAACGGAGCCGTTCTCTGGAAGCAGGATTGGAGCGGCGCTACCGCCGTGATTCCCACTCCTGTGAGCTTGGGAAACAACCGGATTTACATCACCACCGGTTACAACGTCGGTTGCACGGGGCTTGAAATCGAAGCCGGCAACAAAGTGAAAGAGATGTGGAAGAATCGCGTGATGAAGAACCATCACGGTGGCGTGATCTTCCTCAACGGCTACCTCTACGGATACTCCGATGGCCCCGGCTTCACCTGCCAGGACCCCGTCAACGGCGACTCGCTTTGGACTGAAAAGAAGAAGATCAAAAAGGGTGCGCTCTCCTACGCTGACGGCCGCTTTTACCATCTCCAAGAAGGCGATGGAAAAGTTATTCTTTTCGAAGCCAACGAAAAAGAATGGAAAGAGAAGGGTAGCTTCACGCTGGAGCCGAAGTCTGAGCAGAGAAAGCAGCAAGGAGCCATCTGGGTTCACCCGGTGATCGCCAATGGAAAGCTCTACCTCCGCGATCAGGAAATCATTCACTGCTATGACATCAAGGCTAAGTAGTGTTGATCGCGTAACGACGAGAGCTAAA
>JBJTQD010000923.1:0-1359 GCA_046075445.1 Planctomycetota bacterium | reverse complement strand
CACCGGTGACGAGGTTCTGGGCCCACAGGAGGTTCCCTCAGCCAAGCCTGCAGATGCGCTCGTTCAGCGTGGCGCGACCCTTAAGCATGGGATTCGCTGGGCGATTTCGATCACTGCCATCGCTGCGGCGGTCATTTTCGGGTTGGTACTTTGGCAGGGAACTGCAAGTAGTGAATTGCGGGCAGCGGTTGTTGACTTGCAGCGATTGAATGATTGGTCTCGGCGACTGGAAAGTCGCAGTTTTCGCATTCGTGTCCTCGATGATCGACCGCAGCCGGATAAGGGCCGCCGAGGTCGAGATAAACCAGAGCCGACCGTATCTCCACCGCCCAAGCGGCCGCTCGATGGAGCGCTACTGCATGCCCGCGGGGAAAATCAGTTCGTGTTGGAGCAGCAAGATCCCCGTGAGGGTGTCTTTCTTGCTGGCTGCGACGGCGAAATCGGCTGGTCAGTCTCACCCCAGGGAGCGGTGCGAACCAGCAAAGACCTCAACCAATTCAACCGCGATGTCCCCGGCCACGAACATCAATTGCCCCTCAACTCGCTCTTCGCCAGCCTCGATCGGCTCGAAGCCGCTTATCGTATTCAGATTTTCCCCGCTGCTGAGTCTGATGGGGTAGCAGCACCCGAGGCGAAAAGTCTCTTAGTCGCGACAAAAAAGCGTGGCCAAAGAGGCTCGGAGCGGATCGAGGTCACTTATGAATCCGGCTCCGGGCGGATTCTTGGAATGCGGATCATCGACATGCCCTACGGTCCCCGGCGGCTCGATCTGGAATTGAACTTAGAGGCTGAAGGAACGTTGGATCAAGATTTTTTTGAACACATGTCGCATCATGATGGCAGTCATCCGATTGTCAGTGAGGATTGAACTCAAATGAAATTCAAGTCGTTGATGGTCTGTTCACTGCTTGGCTCACTGCTTATCCAGTTGCTTGCTCTTTCGGATTCCGCTGCACAGTAAAAGGCGGCTGCGCAGCTTCGCAAGCCGGAAATGAAGGACACGATCAAGGCGACTGTATACGCAGACAACACTTTTCAGCTTTATCTCAATGGCGAGTTGGTCGGTCGACTCGATTCGTTTTATTCCTCACAACGTGATTGAGGTCGATATTCTGCCTTCCTATCCGCTTACGATTGCCTTGCTGGCCGAAGATAACGCGGACCCCAAGACCGGAATGGAATACGCCAACACCAACATCGGGGACGGCGGTTTCATCTTGAAATTCGGTGATGGAACAGTAACGGACAAGAGTTGGCGTGCACTCGCAGTCAGCCGCGGGCCGCTCGATGGCGATACCAAGAATCCCCGAGTGGAAAACATTGCCGTTCCTGAAGGCTGGTACAGAGCCGGCTTTGATG
>JBJTQD010000922.1:0-2193 GCA_046075445.1 Planctomycetota bacterium | reverse complement strand
TGGCGCAGGCGAGGCGCAGCGCAAGTGCGACCCGAGCCGGTTGCGAGCGGTAACAATCCCCCTCTGGGCGGTTCGCCATCACGGCGGACCGCCCTCTTTTTTTCTCGCCCCCAACTCCCGCTTTCTCCCCAGCGGAGAGTTTATGTTCGGAAGGGCTGGCGATATCATGGCTCCTTATGGAACCGACTTTACAAATCTTAGTGGTGGATGACGAACCGGCAGTTCTGGACCTGTTCCAGCATGTCTTTGCCTCACAGGGGTACGAGGTGCTCAGCGTCTCGACCGGACAAGCGGCCATGGAACTGCTCAGCCGGACGCGACCAGCGGTTGCTGTTGTCGACCTCGTGCTGCCCGATGGCCCGGGACTCGTCCTCGCCCAGCAAATGCTGCAAACTGATCCGCAGCTGCCCATCGTGATGATCACTGCCAGCAACAGCAGCAGCACAGCGATCGCGGCGATGAAGCTCGGCATGTTCGACTATCTGACCAAACCGCTCAACGTGGGCGAGATCAAACAGGTCGTTGCCCGAGCCATTGAAGTTCGACGCTTGGCTCGCGAGTGTGCCGGAGTGCGGATCGAAGACCTATCGGACTCCGAAGCCGAGTGGATGATCGGCCGTTCGCCCGGCATGCAGTCCGTCTACAAAGCAATCGGCCGAGTCGCTTCGCGAAATGTCACTGTGCTGATTCGCGGCGAGAGCGGCACCGGCAAGGAACTGGTCGCGCGAGCTTTGTTCCAGTTCGGTAATCGTTCGTCCGGTCCCTTTATGGCGATCAATTGTGCGGCGATTCCTGAGGCGCTGCTGGAGAGCGAGCTGTTTGGTCACGAGAAAGGCGCGTTTACCGGCGCTGACCGACAACGAATCGGACGATTCGAACAGTGCAACAGCGGCACGCTCTTCCTGGATGAAGTGGGAGACATGTCCCCCACCCTGCAAAGCAAACTGCTCCGCGTTCTACAGCAGCAACAATTCGAACGGATTGGCGGCAACCAAACGATCCAGACCGACGTACGGCTGATCGCTGCGACCAATCGCGACTTGGAGCGGATGGTCGCCGACGGGCTTTTCCGCAGCGACCTCTACTACCGGCTAAATGGCTTTTCGATCGAGCTCCCGCCTCTGCGCGACCGCGTCGACGACCTTGAGCCACTAATCGACCACTTCCGCCATCTGGCTAACCAAGATCTTGGGAAAGAAGTCCTCCGCTTCGCCGAGCAGGCGATCCAGCGGCTACGGCATTACCACTGGCCGGGGAATGTACGACAGCTCCAAAGCGTCGTGCGCCAGGCTGTTCTGCAGACGACCGGTCCTGTGGTGTTGCCCGACTTTCTCCCCAGCCTCCCCACCAACCGCCCGGCCTCGGGCCCCAGCTCGCCACTGGTCCGAGCCGTTGAGGCCGACGAGCTGCTCGAGCTGATCGAGACCAAAGTCAACGAAGGCGAAACGAATCTCTATGAGCGCGTGATCGACGAAGCCGAAAAGCTGCTGCTCACCCGAGTCTTGCGGATGACGGGCGGAAACCAAGTCGAAGCCGCAAAGATCCTCGGGATCACGCGCACGACCCTCCGATCGAAAATCCTCAAGCTGGGGATCACTATCAGCCAGACCGTGGGCAACGCCGAAGTTGCCCTTGAGCGATAAACGAAAAAACCGCTCGCCGGTTGTTGCCGTTGAGCAACTCGCTGCGAGCGGGAGGGTATCAGGTTTAGATGAATTTAAGCTGCTGAACGACCGGGGAAAGTCGTTCTACGATCTTGCTCGACTAGGAAAGCTTGGCAATCGCTTCCTTGGCAGCCGCGACGCAGGCCTTCATGTCTTCCAGCGGATTTTCAGGCTTGGCTTCGTACTCGAGCGAAATCGAGCCATCCTTGGGGAAGCCCGTTTCGCGCAGCGCCTTGAAGAGTCCAACCAAGTCGAGGTGTCCCTGGCCGATGATCACATTGTGAGAGTTCGGCTTCTGTTCGGCTTCGTCCTTCACATGCAGAGCGAAAACTCGACCCTTCAGTTCATGGACCGCCTTCACCGGGTCCTCAGCCGAACGGATGTAGTGACCCGTGTCGATGCAGGCCCCGATGTTGGGATGACGATCCTTCACGATCGAAACCACGTCTGAAATCTTGTCGTACAAAGCGCCTGGACCGTGGTTGTGGATGCAGATCCGCACATCGTACTCAGCGCACAGTTTGTCGAG